>DATKNH010000121.1 GCA_035541455.1 Syntrophorhabdales bacterium | reverse complement strand
TCAACAACATAGTCCACGTCCTTCAGGTCCTCCATCTTCGCGGTGGTCTTGATCCGGCCCAGAAGGGCAGCCTTTGCGTCAGGGGTCATCTTCCCTTTTTCGACAGATTTGGCGAGGAACTTGTCGATGCCACCAAGGGCTCTTGTGACGAACTTCTCCTCGACATCCATCATGAGCACGTTGTATCCTGCCGCAGCCGCGATCTGGGCAATGCCCGATCCCATGCTCCCGGCGCCAACCACGCCTATTGTCTTGATCTCCATTGTGGTACCTCCTTGTATAAGGTTTGTTGGGTTGGTGTTTTATCCAACCTTCACGATGAGGGCTGCGGCAGTGTCTCCAGCAGCGCAGCCGGTGAAGAGCCCATAGCCGCCCCCGAGGATTGCGAGCTCTTCTATCATCTCGATGATGGCCCTGCCCGCGGTCGGGCCCTGGGGATGGCCATAGATCAAGGACGATCCGTAATTGCACATTTCCATAACGTTGAAGCCCATCTTCTTGGCGAAGTTGAGATCGTTGGTGGCAAAGGGGTTGTGACTCTTGACGGCTTTCATATCCGCAATTTTCAAGCCTGCGGAGGCAAGGGCCATTTCGGCGGCAGGCACGGGGGCAGCGGGCATGAAGGCCGGCTTGACTCTGGCAAAACCATAAGAGATGATCTGGATCTCCAGCTTCGGGTCGGCGCTCAGTTCCCGCGCCTTATCCCTGGTAGTGATGATGATGCCGCAATTGCCGTCGGCGGGGAACGTTTGAGCGCCAAAACTGTGGACGCCGTTCGGGCGGACCGGCTTCAGCTTGGCGAGACCTTCTGCCGTGGTCGGTGTCCAGCCTTCGTCCTGATCGACCAGCTTGGTTTGCTTCTTGTTAACCGTGCAGAGCGCACCGAACATGTACCGCTTCTGAAAAGCCCTGTCGTTAGCTATCGCTGCCTGATACTGCTGGTAGCGTCGTAGCACCACTGCATCACACTCCTCCTTGGTGATACCAGCCTCCCTCGCAACGTTGTCTGCTGTTTCCACCATAGCGAAGGGAACGCGGGGGTTTCCATTGAAGTTGTCCATATTCCAGTTTTCATGCTCCGGCTCGCCTCCCGGTCCAAGAGGGTTGGGCCATGTGGTGTGGGGTCCGTTGGAGCAACGGTCGCTCATCAGGCCGTAACCCACCTCGTAGGCGCCCAGCTCTATGTTCTGCGCGGCAAGGTTCAGTATCGTCGTGGAACTCGAGCAGGCCTGGTGAATGAAAAGACCGGGCACGAATTTTTTATCGTCCGTGATTATGGAGCCTGCCATCTGGTGTGAGTAGAACCAGTGGTGCTGTGCAACGGTGGTACCGAAGTAGAGATAGTCGATAATGGTTGGGTCGATCTTCTTCTCCAGAAACCATCTTCTCGCGGTGTTCGGTCCCAGAAAACAACAGTTGTCGTACTGCATACTGCCCTGCCACCGGCAGAAGGGCGTCGAATAGTAACCGCCGTAAGGTATATACGCTTTCGTAAATTTGAACATGGCCGTCTCCTTATGAATGTATAGTGCTCATGCCAGGCTGCAGACTGTTTTTATCTACGGGCCGTCGCCAGGCTCTTCTCCTATCATGTTCATCTAGTGGACATGGCAGTCCACTAGATGGTCGGAGCATGTAGATGACAATATCCCACAGCGGGTTGCTTGTCAAGCAAAAAGAGGGAGCTGACATGTTTTCTTGACAAAGCCTTCTTTGCTTGCGAAGCTATAGAGGTTGGGGGGATTCAGGGGTGAAACCTGCTCGTAAGGACAACAAAGAAGGCTACTATAACAGGTCTCTGGAACGGGCCCTGCAGATACTGGACGCGTTCAACCCCCAGCGGCAGGCGCTCAACAAGAGCGAACTCTCAAAGATCATCGGGCTTTCAAGAGCTACCATCTTGAGGCTCTGCTCCACCCTTGTAAAGTATCATTACCTCAGGCAAGACCAGGAGTCAAAAAAGTACTCGCTGGGCATGAGATTGTTCGAGCAGGGAAGCGTTATCTTCTATTCTCTTTCAGTGCGGAAGGCGGCGTCTCTCCCTATGACGCAACTCCATACGCGCATCGGAAAGACCATTTTCCTAGCCATACTTGATAACGATGAATTGCTGTACATCGACAAGAGAGAAGACAGCAACAGCATCATCACGTTTACCTCCAAGATAGGCACCCGTCGCGTTCCGTATTGGGGCATGTGCGGCCCCGTGCTCATGTCCTTTCTGCCCGATGAGGAGATAGAAAGGCTTCTGAAGAAATTCCCACTGAAGGCTCACACAAGAAAGTCGATTACCGACAAGCAAAAGTTCAAAGCATGGCTCCGGAAGGTGAGGAAGCAGGATTTTGCGGTTGATCCGGAGGCGACCCTCGAAGGGATCACCGGTGTGGGAGCTCCCGTCCGGGACTTTACCGGAAATGTCGTTGCCTCTGTGGGCGCGGCCATCTTCTCCTCGTCCCTGAAGAACAATGACCTGCAGCGAATCGTAGGGGAGGTATCGGCAACTGCGCTCAGGATTTCATCCACGCTGGGTTATAAACCATGAGCGCTGCTTGCGGCGTTCATCTTGCAGTCTTTCCTTTTCAATCTTTTTTCTTGACAAAGAAGTCGTCTGCCACGTATTGTTTATTAAATGGACATGCGTGTTCACTAGATGAACACGTCCACACAAGATCTCATGTTTGAATGTCGACAGACAAACTAACACCAAGGGGTGATATATGGCCAACGACACGAGCATCTACTGGAATCCTATCCTGGAAACACTGGACAGGGAAAAGCTGCGGCAGCTGCAGCTCAGAAAGTTCAAGCGCATCTTCGAATGGGCGTACAACAATTCTCCCTTTTACAAGAAGCTGTATAAAGACGCCGGTATTGAGCCGGGAGATATCAAGACCTATGAAGATGTGAAGAAGGTCCCCAAGACAGACAAAGGGATGCTCAGGGATGTGCAGAAGAGACCTCCCTTTCCCTACGGGGACATGCTGGCCGTGCCCCTCTCGCAGGTGACAGAGTTTCGTCAGACGAGCGGTACGACCGGCACGCCGGTATACCAGGCCGACACATGGCAGGACTGGGAATGGTGGGCAGAATGCTGGGCGTACATACTCTATGCGCAGGGATACAGGGACACAGACCGCATTTTCATTCCGTTCGGCTACAACATTTTCGTTGCCTTCTGGGCATGTCACTACGCAGCAGAAAAGCTTGGAGCGGAAGTGGTCCCCGGTGGCGTTCTCGACACCGAAGCAAGGATCATGAAAATGAAGGAGCTCAAGTGCACTGGCTTTGGCGCCACGCCTACCTACGTGCTGGGTATGGCCGACACGGCGCGCAAAATAGGCATAGACCCGAAGAGCATCGGCATCCAGAGGATTACGTGCGCCGGTGAGCCGGGCGCAAGCATTCCCACCACCAAGCAGCGTATCGAAGAAGCGTGGGGTGCGAAGGTTTACGACCACATCGGCGCGACGGAAATCGGTGCGTGGAGCTACAGCTGTACGGCCCAGAGGGGTCTCCACGTCAACGAAGCCATGTTTCTTGTGGAGATCGAAGATGTGGATACAGGGGAAATCATCGACACACCCATGAAAAACGGCAAAATGGTGATTACCGCCTTTGACAGAATCGGGAAGCCGTGTATCAGGTTCGATTCAAAGGACGTGATCCGCTGGGCAGATTACGAGTGCACCTGTGGGCGGACGTTCAGGATTATCGATGGTGGCGTTGTGGGCAGAGCCGACGACATCACCAAAGTGAAGGGTGTCCTTTTGGCCCCCACCGCCATCGAAGAAGTGGTCAGAAGCTTCAGCGAACTGAGTGATGAATACGAGGTGGTAGTAACCAAGAAGGGCGACATCGACGACATAGCGCTCAAGATCGAGATCCGTCCGGGTCTCGAAGAGCAAAAAGAATCGATTCTTGCCCGCCTCAAGGATGAGCTCAGGGTCAAGACGAATCTGGGATACAAAATAGAGGTTCATCCCTACGGAAGCCTTCCGCGCTACGAGGTGAAGGCCAAGAGATTCAAAGACATGAGAAAACACTAGAAAGGGGGTTCACGTGAGCACTCAATACAAAATAAAAGAGATGGACGAAAAGATACAGCTTCTCCGCAAGACCGCAGAGGAACTAATGACCTTAGGGGGAGACATCGAGGCCGTAAAGAAGAATCTTGTTCGGCTTCTCGCGAGCACGAAGATGCTCGAGCTCAATATAAGCGATGCGAGAGAATTGTTGTAAGATGGTCGCCGGGTCAGGTTGACTGGTTAAAAAAATTACGAGGAGTGTTAGTGACCTTACGGGCAGTCGGCCATCTCCTCATGGGCCAGATAGGCTTCAACGCTGGGATCGCTGTCTAGAACCACCCTGGCGTCATATCGAGAAGTGGTAATTCGTGGTAACTCAACCAAACAAAGGGAGGAATTCTTCAATCCTCCCTCGCTCTAACTAGCGGCGTACCGCACCAAAGATATAGTGATGCGCGTGTTCAAACCGTGGTTCCTGACGCCGACAGACCGCCCCGCGCGCATCCTGAAAGCGGTAATGCAAAAGGGTCTCAAACGACGGACGTTCAGTGAATTGCTCTTTCTCTTCGCTTGTCGGACGGACCCTCTCATCTACGATTTTACGGTTCGGGAACACTGGCCGGCGGCGCGCCGCGGCAAAATAGTGCTCACAGTTCAGGACGGGCTTGATTTCCTGACGGAAGCCCGCTACGACGGAAGGCTGGAGAATGAATGGTCGGAAAGCGTCTCCAAGCGCATATCGCGATGTGTGCTGGGCATACTGCGTGATGTTGGTTTGCTGCACGGCGACGGAAGTCGCAAGGAGATCGTCCCCGGCGTCGTGACCGACGAAACGGTGGCAATTATTGCCCGACACTTGCACGAAACGGGCGTGACGGATTCTTTTCTGGCCGAACACCCCGACATGCTTACTCAGGCTCGGCTGGCGGATGCGTTCACTGCTTAAAGCGCAAGGCGCAATCGTCAGCGAATTCCTATTGCCGAACAATTTCGGGAGGCCGTAAATGACGCCGCGCCTTATGAGGATGGAGCGCGAGGGTGAAGCGCCGTCTCGATGGCGGTGCGAAGGTCTTCTTCGTCGATGGGTTTGAGGACCAGCCCGAAGGGTTCAGTGAGTTGGGCCAAATCAGCTCCGACCTGGTCTAGCTGCCCGTGAGGTAAATCACAGGGCAACGGTACTGCGCGCGTATTGCTTCGGCGGCCTGGATCCCGTTCATCGGCCCCTTCAGTGTAACATCCATAAGAATCACGTCAGGGCGGAGAGCCAACGCACGTTCGACCGCTGCCTTCCCGGTGGCAACAGGACCATTAGGCTCATAGCCGAATATGCGGAGCATCTCACGAATGTCCATGCCCGTGATAGCTTCGTCTTCGACGATGAGTATGCGCTCGCCTGCCATACTGCACCCCTCCCAATAGGTATCGGCAGCACTGGAGAGTAACGTGAGTTCTAGGGAGTGCTTCGCGACGCTCGCCAGGGCTTAAGTCTACCACTAAATGCGCCGATACTCCTAGTACCACGATTCCCCAATTCTTCCTTTGAAAACCCCGGTCCTCCCATCTTTCCCGGGGTTTTCTCTTTTCTTTGTAGGACTGCTATCCTTTTCTGCTGCGGGTTCATAGAGGGCACCGTGACCTGTTGCTCCATACACCACGTGAAGCGGCAATGACGACAGCAACCACAAGGTAAGCAATTGTCACGAAATAATATGATCAATTAATATTACCATGAGCATGTGGCGTTATCGTAT
>DATKNH010000120.1 GCA_035541455.1 Syntrophorhabdales bacterium | reverse complement strand
TCTGCCATGCCCTTATTGGCAAGGCAGCGGGTGATGGCTGAGGTGAGGGTGGTCTTCCCATGATCGATGTGCCCTATGGTACCGACGTTCACATGGGGTTTCGTCCGCTCAAATTTTTTCTTAGCCATAGAGTGCCTCCGTAACTGTTTTTTCTCTGGTCTTCTTTAGCGCTTCGAAAATGTGTGCCGGGGCAGGAGCATAGTGGAAGAACTCCATGTGGTAATAACCCCGTCCCTGGGTCATCGACCGTAAATTAGTGGCATAACCAAACATTTCGCCCAACGGTACATAGCCGACTATATACTTGGCATCATTCCGGTCATCAATTGCCGATACTCTCCCGCGTCTCGCTGACATGTCACCAACAACTGATCCGAGGTAATCAGGAGGTACGTTAACATCAACCTTCATGACCGGCTCCAGCACAATGGGGTTTGCTTTTTTCACTGCCTCTTTGAAGGCCATCGAGGCTGCCAGCTTGAACGCCAATTCCGAGGAGTCAACTTCGTGATACGAACCGTCGACCAGGTCCACTTTAATGTTGAGCAGCGGGTAGCCGAGAATAACGCCCTTCTCCAGGGCTTCCTTTACGCCCTTCTCAATACTCGCCATGTATTCCTTCGGGATGACGCCACCCACTGTCTTGTTCTCAAACTCGAATTCCTTGCCTTCCAGGGGAGAAATCTCCAACACCACATGTCCATACTGGCCTCTGCCACCCGACTGCTTCACGTATTTACCAACGGATGAAGCTTTCTTAGTGATCGTCTCGCGGTAAGCTACCTGAGGCGCGGAAAAGGTCATCTCCAGATTGTGCTCGCGCTTCGCCCGATCCATCACGATGTCGAGGTGGAGCTCTCCCATGCCGGAGAGAATCACTTCTCCCGTATCGTTATCCATCTTGACCGTCAAAGACGGGTCTTCAATGGTGAACTGGTTGAAGACGAACCACATTTTCTTAAGATCATCTTTTTTCTTGGGGGTTATTGCAACGGAGATAACCGGTGTCGGCACCTCTATCGTTTCAAAGAGCACTGGACTGTCCGGGTTAGTGAACGTGTTGCCCGTGGATGCGGTCTTCAGGCCTGACACCGCGCATATGTCTCCCGCCTCGACGTGCTTTGCTTCTTCTCGTTTGTTAGCGTGGAGTCTCAGGATCCTGCCTATTCTCTCTGTCTTTCCTTTTGAGCTGTTGAGCACTGTTTCGCCGTGGCGAAGTCTCCCTGAATAAATACGCATAAAGCTGAGCTGTCCGGCGAAAGGGTCATTCATGATCTTGAAAACGAGACCGCTAAAGGGTTCCTCCTTCGAGCCGATCAACTGCTGTTCCTGACCCTCTTCTGTCCAGCAGGTGTAGGGAGACACATCGATGGGAGAAGGCAGGTAATCAACTATTGCGTCCAGTAGAAATTGAATCCCTTTATTCTTGAAGGCAGATCCGCAGAGCACCGGCAAGACACTCTCGTTCAGGGTGCCTTTTCTGATGACCCGTTTCAGATCAGAGGCGAGAATCTCTTTACCGTGGAGATAAGCCTCCATCAGGTCGTCGTCAATTTCAGCCAGTCTCTCGAACACCGCTTCACGCGCGGCTTCGAGACGGACCCTAAGTCTCGCGGGCACCTCGGCTACCGAATACTCGCTTCCAAGCCGGTCATTATCGTACAGGTAGGCCTTCTGGTTTATGACATCGACTACGCCCAAAAACTCGTCATTTTCCACGATGGGCAGCTGGAGAACCACGGGGTTAGCCTTCAGCATGTCTCTGATCATTCCGACGCACTTGTCGAGGTCAGCGCCGGGTCGGTCCATCTTGTTGACAAACGCGATGCGCGGAACTCCGTAACGATCAGCCTGTCTCCAGACCGTCTCGGACTGCGGTTCAACTCCTTCGACACCTGAAAAAAGAGCTACAGCCCCGTCGAGAACCCTCAACGACCGTCCCACTTCTACTGTGAAATCGATATGCCCCGGGGTATCGATGATGTTGATCCGATGATTTCTCCAGAAACAGGTGGTGGCTGCTGCAGTGATCGTGATGCCGCGCTCTTTCTCCTGCTCCATCCAGTCCATGGTGGACGTTCCTTCGTCCACTTCGCCGATCCTGTTGTTCACTCCCGTGTAAAACAGGATGCGTTCGGTTGCTGTCGTCTTGCCGGCATCGATGTGAGCCATGATGCCGACGTTTCTAATAAGTTCCTGCACTCTTTACCACCTGTAATGGGCGAAGGCTTTATTAGCCTCAGCCATCTTGAGAGTATCCTCTCTTTTCTTTATGGCTCCACCTTTGTTATTGTAGGCATCGATAATTTCTGACGCGAGTTTGTCCGTCATGGTTTTTTCCGAGCGTTCCCGCGCGTACTTTAATATCCAGCGGATTGCCAGTGATATCTTGCGGTCCAACCGTACTTCAATAGGGACCTGGTAGGTTGCGCCACCGACTCTCCTTGCCTTCACCTCGAGTTCGGGTTTCACGTTATCCATGGCCTTGGTGAAGACCTTGAAGGGATCCTCTTTCGTTTTCTTCTCTATCATGTCGAAAGCACGGTAGACCAATCTGCTGGCAAGGCTCTTCTTGCCGTCCAGCATTACGCAATTGATAAACCGCTGCACCAGAACATCGTTGTACTTGGGATCGGCCAATCGTTCTCTTTTGGACACCCTTCCTTTTCTGGGCACTACTCTCCTCCTTGGTAAAAGCTTATGCTATTGCTTCGGTTTCTTTGCGCCGTACTTGGATCTGCTCTTTTTTCTGTTCTGCACACCGCTGGCGTCGAGCGAACCGCGGATGATGTGGTATCGTACACCTGGTAGATCCTTAACTCTTCCACCTCGAATCAGCACTACAGAGTGTTCCTGAAGGTTGTGGCCGATACCGGGTATGTATGTGGTCACTTCCATGCCGTTCGTAAGCCTGACCCTGGCCACTTTACGCAAGGCAGAGTTCGGCTTCTTCGGTGTAGTGGTGTAAACTCTCACGCAGACTCCGCGTCTCTGTGGACAACTCATGAGGGCAGGCGATGCGCTCTTATTTTTAGCGGCTTCTCTCCCTCGCCTTACTAGTTGGTTAATAGTAGGCATCGTTCCTCCAAAAAAATAATCCCTTTTTAAGGGATAGCTATGCGTAGCTTTGCCTGATGATTCGGAAAAAGCTGGAGGATAATATCACTTTAACCCTGCCTTGTCAAGTGATTTTTGGCCTGACAAGCTGTTAGACAAGAGAGGGGTACCCACCCAAATTCACGCCACAAAAGCATGCCCTCGGGCATCGCACTCTTTTCACACTGGGCCACCTTTGAAAGAAGGCAGTAACGGGCACCGTAAGCGTCAGAAAATTCAAAGGAAAAGGTTGTCACGGGAACTATTTTAACTGCTCCAGCCCTTTTATAATCTCCGCCCCCCCCTTGTAAACGTTCTTGCTTTGCCCATTATAGATTACCACGGTGGGTGTACTGTTGATGCCGTCTTCGTCAATGTATCTCTGGAGTGCAGTGAAAGTCGCTTTTGTGTCGAACTGCTTGAACCGGACCTGGTTTTTGTGCAGGTACTGTTCAAGCTTTTCTTTGTCGGTAATATTTGCTTTAGCCGCCTCGAAAAGGGCCGCCCTCATGCGCAGCACGTAATCGAAGTCTGATTTTTCATTGAGGATATACAGGAAGTATCTCGCATAGGTGGGTGTTGGAGCATGGATAGGCGTGTCAATAAACGTAAGATTCGCCGTATCGCGCTTTACCAGCTGGACAAGCATATTCTCCAGCCTCGGCTCAAGTGCTGAACAAGGGCCACAGAAATAGTCAGTATAAATACGCACTTTCACCTTTCCATTGCCAAACGAGGGCATAAGCACGTTGTCCGCGAATACCGGTCTGGTCGCGCCTTGGAAGAATATGGCAAAAAGCAGGAAACCAAGAACGATTGAAATGACCATAAGAAACTTCCGTGACAGCCGGAAGTTCATCACAAAAAGCGCCAAGAGAACACCTCCGAAAAGAAGACAGTAGGGACAGTACACGCCCTGACGTACCTGAAACGCAACCAGGTAACCCTCAGTGCCCACAGCAGCCGAGAGTAACAGGAGTTGAATGGTCTCCCACTTGAGCAGAGCTGCGACGAAGAGTATACCGGCGAAGACCAGCCCCACATACGTGAGGTTAAATCCGAAAATCCCTCCCTTCAGATAGGCGCACGATTGGCCGCAGATACTATAATAAAATATAATCCCGATGCCTACCAGGGGCAATATGAGGTTAGCGATGTATCTGCCTCTTGTGGGTTCTTTCATAAACGAATCTTCCACCCTTCGCTTAAGCCCACGCACCACTCAAGTCGAACCTTATCTTATCGCCTTGATACCCTCAGAATCAACCCCTTCAAGTATTCAGTCTCCGGGATAGTCAGCACTACCGGGTGATCGGGGCTCTGCGTCAGTTCACGGAGCAGATAGACATCAGCCTTAGCGTAAGCAGCTATCCTGACCAGGTCTCTGAACCTCTGTCTCTTCATGTGGTGAGAACAAGAGAACGTGAAGAGAGAGCCACTGTCCGCAAGCCTCCTCAGCGCCTTCTTGTGAAGGTCGATGTAACCCCTTTCCCCTTCCTTCACTTTTTTCTTGGACTTTATGAAGCTTGGAGGGTCGAGTATCACAAGATCATATTCCTCAGAGCCTGATTTCAGAAAATCAAACGCATCTGCCTTTATGAATTCGCCGCCGGAGAGTTTGTTGATCCTCAAATTTTCCCGGGCGAGCTCTAGGGCTCTTACCGATGAGTCGACGAAGGTGGCTCTTCGCGCACCGTAAAACAGCGCGTGCACGCCGAAAGCGCCGGTGTAGGAGAAACAGTCGAGGACTGTCGCACCCGGTGCAAACCCCCTGGTCAAGAGCCTGTTCTCCCGCTGATCAAAGTAGAAGCCTGTCTTGTGACCGCTGATCAGGTCCACAAGAAAGCGCAGCGGTCCTATCCTCACAGTCATCTCCTGCTTCAGGCTGCCCTTTACCACCTGCGCGTTCTGCGGCAATCCCTCTTCCTCTCTCGCAGAACTCTCATTCCGCAGCACGATGTTCTTAGGTGAAAGTACGCGCTCCGACGCTGCAATAATCGTCTCCTTCTGGTGCTCCATGCCCCACGTCACTATCTGTATTGCGAGCGCATCTTCGTATTTGTCAATGATGAGACCGGGCAGAAAATCTGATTCTGCGTTCACGACTCTGAAGTTCTCTCCGAACTGGCCCCCACGCCATTTCAAGGCATTGCTGATCCTTTTCTCAAAAAACACTTCATCGATGGCAATACGCCGCCTCGTCAGCATACGCACCATGATCAGGCTCTGAGGATTGATGTAACCGATACCAAGGAATGCACCTTTAGCGCTCTGAACTTCAACGAGTTCGCCCGCGCGCACATGCTCAGGCCTCTCCTGTACCTCATTGCTGAAGACCCAAAGGTGCCCTGACGCTAAGGAATTCTCACCAGCTTTGCCTACAACAACTCGTTCCATGTTTGAATATATTGCGGAAAAATGCTGAGAAGTCAACAATCAGGACTTTGAAGGCTTTGAAGGGAGAGGGCAAGGAGTATCTTACAGGCACAATTAAAAGGGCCAAGAGGTTATAGCAAACTCAACCCTTGGCCCTTCGAAGTCTTACGTCGCAGCGCTAGCTGGAGGCTGACGCTTCTTCCGGTGGATGGGTCAAACAATAATCTATCCCCTCATCCACCCTCTCTATGAACTTGAATTTCATATTCTCTTTGACGGTCTCCGGCACCTCTTCCAAATCCTTTTCATTCATCTTAGGGAGCATCACGCTCTTGATGCCTGCTCGCTTTGCTGCCAGCACCTTTTCCTTTACTCCACCTATCGGCAGCACGAGACCGCGCAACGTGATCTCACCCGTCATGGCCACGTCGTTCCTTACCGGCTTGTCGGTCAACAGCGAGACAAGAGCTACCATCATCGTTATGCCGGCAGAAGGCCCGTCCTTGGGAATGGCGCCTTGCGGCACGTGTATATGCAGATCCTGCTTCTCGAAGAAGTCTTCCGGAATATGAAACTCCTGAGTCTTGCTCCGTATGTAGCTGAGAGCGGCCTGCGCCGACTCTTTCATCACATCGCCCAGCTGCCCGGTCAGGGAAAGGCTGCCCTTCCCCGGCATCTTCGTGGCCTCAACAAAAATGATGTCGCCGCCGGTCGAGGTCCAGGCAAGCCCGGTCGCAACGCCCGAGTATTTCGTGCGCTCTGCGATCTCTGAGTAAAACTTGATAGGCCCGAGTAACTTGTGAATATCGTCCGCTGCAACATTGGTCTTCTCTGTCTTGCCCTCTGCAACATCCCTCGCAACAGATCGGCAGATCGCAGCAATCTCCCGCTCCAGGTTTCTCACGCCCGCCTCTTTCGTGTAGGACCGTACAACCAGCTTAAGCGCCTCATCATCAAAAGCGAGCTGATCGGCAGTAAGTCCATGCTCACCAAGCTCCTTGGGGATTATAAATTCACGGGCTATCATCACCTTCTCTTCTTCGGTGTACCCTGGCAGCTCAAGAACCTCCATCCTGTCCTTCAATGCAGGAGGAACAGGATCAAGAAGGTTTGCCGTCGCTATGAACATCACCTTTGAAAGGTCGAAGGGCACCTCAAGGTAGTGATCGCTGAAAGAAAAGTTTTGCTCGGGGTCCAGAACTTCAAGCAACGCGCTGGAGGGATCACCCCTGAAGTCCATACCTATCTTGTCCACCTCGTCCAGCATAAACACAGGGTTGTTCGATCCTGCCTTTTTGATTCCTTGTACCACCCTTCCCGGCAGCGCCCCGACGTACGTCCTCCGGTGCCCCCTGATCTCTGCCTCGTCCCGTATGCCGCCGAGTGAGATTCTCATAAATTTCCGGCCAAGGGCCCTGGCGATTGACTTGCCCAGGGATGTTTTTCCGACACCGGGAGGCCCCACGAAACAGAGGATCGGCCCTTTCATGTCCGACTTGAGCTTCCTCACGGCGAGGTATTCCAATATTCTTTTCTTTACCTTTTCGAGGTCATAGTGATCCTCGTTAAGGATGCGACGCGCATCTTCTATCACGAGGTTATCCTCGGTGGCCCGTGTCCAGGGAAGCTCGACCAGCCAATCGATGTAGGTACGGGATACTGTGTATTCGGCAGACATCTGGCTCATCTTGGACAGTCGGTCAAGCTCTTTTTCCGTGACCTTCTGGATGTCGGGCGGCATCTTAGCTTCGACCATCTTTTTCCGCAACTCGTCAATTTCCGTATAGCGTTCGTCTACCTCGCCCAGCTCCTTTTGTATTGCTTTGAGCTGTTCTCTGAGGTAATACTCACGCTGCGTCTTGTCTATGCCTTCCTTTATGTGGGATTGTATCTTGGTGCTCAGTTCTAGCGTTTCCAGCTCCCTATTGAGCAGGATTGTCACCTTCTTGAGCCGCTCCTTGATGTCTATCTTCTCAAGGATTTCCTGTCTCTCAGCCGCGCTGATATTTATGGTAGACGCGACCAGGTCCGCCAGATTTCCGGGGCTCTCAATCTTTGCCGCAATTTGTGCCAGTTCAGAAGAGAGATACGGCGCAATCTCCACCGCCTTCTTGAAAAGATTCTTCAGGTTTATGTACATCGCATCTATTTCGATGTCTTTCTGGTACTCCTCAAAAACAGGAAGCACGCGTGCCCTGAAATTCGGTTCCGTCTCAGAGAACTCGATCAGCTTGAAACGGCACAGTCCCTGGACTACGATGCGCTGACTGCCATCTACCATTTTAACCATTTTCATGATGGTAGCCACGCACCCTACCGTGTAGAGATCTTCGAGGCCCGGTTCCTCTATGTCGGGGTTCTTCTGGGTGATAATCCCAATAAGCCTGTCCCTCGACATCGCATCATCAACCAGCCTGATCGATTTTTCCCTCCCCACAACCAGTGGTATGATCAGATCTGGATATGCAACCGTACCGCGAAGAGGCAGTATAGGAAGCTCGGCAGGAATGAAGAGCTTTTCCTTCGAGCTTTTATCATTCTTATAGCCAATTACCATTTATCCTCCTAATTGTCCTGCTGATGTCTGCTCTGTTGCTACTTCTTCACGTCCTCAAACTCGACGTCCACGACGTCATCATTGCCGCGCGAGCCGCCGCCTCCCGGCCTCTGTGCCTGCTGCTGTTCCGGACCGCCGCCTCCGGCCTGGGCCTCAGTCGTTTTCTTGTAGAGAAGCTCCGCGATTTTGTGGGACGCTTTTGTCATTTCGTCTATGGCCGGCCTAATCCTGCTCAGTTCGCCGCTCTTGAGGGCTTCTTTTGCGCTTGAGATTGCACTTTCGACAGAGCTGATGTCCTGCGCACTCAGCTTGTCTTTGCTTTCATTCAGCGTCTTCTCTGTGCCATAAATGAGATTATCGAGCTGATTACGAGCCTCCACTTCTTCCTTTTTCTTTCTATCTTCCTCCGCGTTGGTCTCCGCATCCTTCACCATTTTCTGGATGTCCTGCTCCGTAAGCCCCGTGGAGGCTGTTATTGTTATGTTCTGCTCTTTGGCCGTAGCCATATCTTTTGCGGTGACATGGAGAATGCCGTTGGCATCGATATCAAACGTCACCTCTACCTGCGGCATGCCCCTGGGCGCGGGCGGGAGGCCTATGAGATGGAAGCGCCCGAGGGTTCTATTGTCCCTGGCGAGCTCTCTTTCACCCTGCAGCACATGGATTTCCACGCTTGTCTGGTTATCTTCAGCCGTGGTAAAGATCTGGCTCTTTCTTGTAGGTATTGTGGTATTCCTCTCTATGATCTTTGTCATCACACCGCCAAGCGTTTCAATGCCCAGCGAGAGCGGCGTCACATCCAGAAGCAGCACATCTTTCACCTCGCCGGCAAGCACACCTGCTTGAACTGCTGCTCCAAGCGCAACGACTTCATCGGGATTGACCCCTTTATGCGGCTCGCGGCCGAAGAACTGCTTGACCAGATCCTGCACTTTGGGAATCCTGGTCGATCCTCCTACGAGCACAACCTCGTGGATATCAGACTGCTTCAATTTGGCGTCGTCCAGCGCCTTCTTGCAGGGCTCCATCGATCTCTGGAAGAGATCATCAGAGAGCTGCTCCAGCTTCGCACGCGTAAGCTTCATGTTCAAATGTCGCGGCCCCGATTGATCAGCAGTTATGAAGGGCAGATTTATTTCTGTCTCCATGGTTGTTGAGAGCTCGATTTTTGCCCTTTCCGCTGTCTCCTTCAATCTCTGAAGGGCCATTCTGTCCTTGGAGAGGTCAATGCCCTGGTCCTTCTTGAATTCTGCTACGATCCAGTCCATGACCCGCTCGTCGATGTCGTCTCCGCCGAGGTGCGTGTCACCATTGGTCGATTTCACTTCGACCACGTTGTCGCCTACTTCCAGGATTGAGATGTCAAAAGTGCCTCCCCCAAAGTCGTACACTGCTATCGTTTCATTCTTCTGTTTATCCAGTCCGTAGGCAAGGGCTGACGCGGTGGGCTCGTTGATGATGCGCAGCACATTGAGACCGGCGATTCTACCGGCATCCTTCGTCGCCTGCCTCTGGGAATCGTTAAAGTACGCAGGCACAGTGATGACCGCATCTTCAACAGTCTGCCCAAGATAACTTTCAGCAGATTTTTTAAGCTTTTGCAGTATGAACGCTGATATTTCCTGGGGCGTGTACTGCTTTCCCCGGACCTCCACTCTGGCATTGCCATTCGAATCACCCACGAGCTTGTAGGGAACTCGCTCCCCCTGGACTTCGCTGTATCGCCTCCCCATGAACCTCTTTATAGAAAAAATCGTATTCTCAGGGTTGGTGATCGCCTGCCGTTTCGCCACCTGACCGACGAGCACTTCGCCCTCTTTTGTGAACGCAACTACGCTCGGGGTGAGTCTGTTCCCCTCTTCGTTGATGATGACCTTCGGGTCCCCACCCTCCATAATTGCCACAACAGAAAATGTGGTACCAAGATCAATTCCAATCACCTTTTTAGCCATCGCACTACCCTCCAAGTCGATTTGTGTACAGATGCTAATATAAGCTCGACCACGCCGCTTGTCAACATGCTTTGTATCCTAAAAAGCCCTGCAAATATTTATTTTAATTGCTTTTTCTTAAATGGATGGCATACTCAAAGCCGTCAACAAGCGCGGCGAAAGAAGCCATGTTGATGTTCGCGGAGACGGCCGCGACACTCCAGGTTTCCTCGCCATCGGTGAAGACAATAGAGACTTCGACCCTGGCTGCGGTACCCGATCTCCTGTCACTTATGCGTGAGGCGAAATCAACCAGCTTCACCTCTCTGATAAAGGGAAAGATAGACCCTAGTGATTTTTCAAGAACGTTGGCCAGCGCATCCACGGGGCCTACGCCTGTCGACGCTTCGTGCATCTCGGCTTGTTCTGTCCTTATGATGACCGTTGCTTCAGGTCTCAGGCCGTCATCGATAAGTCTGTACGAACCGACCACACTGAAGGGCTTCTTGTACGTATCCAGGGCTCGCAGAATATTCAGCTCCTTTGTTGCGTCCCTTATATTCAGCAATCGCTTCATTGCTCCTTCTCCTCTTCGAGAAGCAGCTTATAATCGATGCTGTCTACGAGGGCCTGCCAGCTCGCCTCAAGAATATTCTCTGATACGCCAAGCGTCTCCCAGGTTCGTTTACCGTCGGTCGATTCGATCAACACACGCGTAACGGATGCGGTCCCGTCCTTACTGGAGAGCACCCTCACTTTGTAGTCCAAAAGCGAAACCTCTCCCAGTGCAGGATAGAACTTAAGCAGGGCCTTTCTCAGGGCGTTATCCAAGGCATGGACGGGTCCACTGCCTAACCCGGCGGTGTGTTCCACCCTGTCACCCACTTTGACGAGTATAGTGGCTTCCGAAACAGATGTATCTCTCTCTTTCTTTTCAACAATCACCCTAAAGCCGACCAGATCAAAGTATTTCCTGTGTATGCCAAGCGCCCTTTTCATAAGGAGCTCGAGAGAGCCTTCAGCGCCTTCGAACTGATACCCTCCGTGCTCAAGCTCCTTGACTTTCTTCAATACCTCTTTGACAGCCCTTTTTTCTTTTTCAATTTCGATGCCAAGTTCTTTGGCCTTGTAAAGAATGGTGCTCTCGCCGGAAAGATCTGAGACGAGCACCCGCTGCCTGTTTCCCACAAGCTGGGGCTCAACGTGCTCATATGTCGCCGGATTTCTTCGCACGCCGCTCACGTGTAGCCCGCCCTTGTGCGCAAAAGCAGCGTCACCTACATAGGCCCTGTGTTTGTCTGGAACAAGGTTGGCCATCTCGTCAATAAAGAGGCTCAGATCTCTTAATTTCTCGAGGTGCACCCGGTCAGATGCGCCGTAACCCATCTTCGCAATGATGTTGGGAATAATCGAACAAAGATTTGCGTTACCACACCGCTCACCGTAACCGTTTAACGTGCCCTGAACGTGGGCGCAGCCGGCTTTGACCGCCATAATACTGTTTGCTACGGCTGATTCCGTGTCATTGTGGGCATGGATACCGAGGGGCAGGGCGAAGCTGTTATGGATATCGGCAGTCGCGCCTGCTATCTCGTAAGGCATGCTGCCGCCATTGGTATCGCAGAGCACCAGCACGTCGGCTCCTGCCTCTTCAGCAGTCTTCAACACCTTTATCGCATACTGCCTGTTTCTCTTGAACCCATCAAAAAAATGCTCCGCGTCAAAGAAGACGACGCGGTCATGTTTCTTCAGACATCTGATTGTCTGATCGATCATCCTGAGGTTACCTTCCAGACTCACCTTCAGCGCATCCTTGACGTGCAGGTCCCAGCTCTTGCCCACCACGGCCACGTACCTGGTGTCCGCCTCCAGCACACTTCTCATGCTCTCATCCTCTTCAGCCTCGACTCCTGACCGTATTGTGCTGGAAAAGGCCACGATCTTCGTGTGCTTCAGTGGCAGTTTCTTCACCTCCTGAAAGTACTGCAGATCTTTAGGGTTCGAGCCGGGCCACCCCCCTTCCACGTAGTCCATACCGAATTCGTCCAGCTTTTCAGTAATTCTCAGCTTATCGAGAGGAGAGAATGAGATATCTTCGGACTGGGCTCCGTCGCGCAAGGTGGTATCGTAAAAATCGATCCTCACCGCTCCTCCTGGACATCTTCGGCGTCAAGCCCGAATCCCGTGTGCAGCGCCCGTACAGCCAGCTCTCCATACTTTTCACCGATCACGCAGGAAATTTTGATCTCCGAGGTGCCGATCATCTCGATGTTGATGCCTTCATTGGAGAGCAAGGCAAACATTTTAGCTGCGATGCCCGCGTGAGACCGCATTCCCAGGCCTACTATGGAAACCTTGGCGACGCGTTCGTCCACTTCGACAGTCTTCGCCCCGATTTCCGCAGAAAGTCCCTCCATAATCTTCTGCGCCTTCTTTGCGTCAGCCTTGCCAAGAGTAAAGGTGACGTCCGTCTTCTTGTCATGGCTCACGTTCTGGACGATCATGTCTATCACGATATTCGCATCGGCAAGCGTCGTGAATATCCTGGAGGCAACGCCCGGACGGTCGGGCACTCCGTTAACCGTGACCTTCGCCTCGTTCTTGTTATACGTTACGCCTGAAACAATTACCTGCTCCATCTCCGGTACCTCCTCACAGACGAGCGTGCCTTTGCCTTCGGTCAGCGATGATTTAACCAGAAGGGGGACCTTGTACCTTTTGGCCATCTCAACTGATCTGATCTGCAGGACCTTGGCCCCGAGAGATGCCATCTCCAGCATCTCATCGTAGGATATCCTTTCCAGCCTGCGCGCTTTGCTGGTGATGTTGGGATCGGTCGTGTAGACACCATCGACATCAGTGTAGATCTCGCATACGTCGGCCTTCAGTGCTGCTGCCACCGCTACTGCAGTGGTATCCGAGCCTCCGCGGCCGAGGGTGGTAATATTACCCTCCTCGTCTACGCCTTGAAACCCCGGCACCACCACGACTCTGCCATTCGCGAGCTCTGCCCTGATTTTGGTTTCCTCTATGTCGGAGATACGCGCCTTGCCAAAAGCAGAGTCAGTGACTATCGGCACCTGATGCCCCAGAACCGACACAGCATCATACCCCATCTCTTTCATCGTAATCGCAAGAAGGGCGGAAGTAACCTGCTCGCCCGTCGATATCAGCACATCGACCTCCCGTTCATCCGGGAATTTTGCGATGCCATGCGCGAGCCCCAGCAGACGGTCTGTTTCGCCCGACATCGCAGAAACAACTATAACGAGTCCATTACCTTGCTTCTTGTATTCGATCACCCGTTTGGCTACGTTCGCTATTCTCTCAGGATTTGCGACGGATGTCCCGCCATACTTCTGCACGACCAGCATCAGCAACCTCCAAAACGATCAATCTCTCCTCTTCGCTCGTGACGGTAATACTCACCTTAATGGTGTTATCCCACCATAGAGATTTTTCAGCCCATTCGACAGCCACGACAGCATCATCGAGATGCTCTTCAATGCCTAATTCATTCACGTCCACGCTTTCCAGCCTGTAGAGGTCTACGTGGCACAACCCGAGTCTGCCCGCATACGCATTGAGCAGAGTAAACGACGGCGAAAGCACGTGTTCCCAGTCAGGCACATCCAGGCCCTTCGCCAGGCCCTTAACGAACTGCGTTTTGCCTGATCCTAACTCGCCGTAAAGAAGAAACACATCACCGGCCCTCGACAATTCTCCGATAGCTGCGCCGATCGCAACCGTGTCAGAGGGCCCTCTTGATATAAGTTCTATCCGTTCCACGCCTTAATTCCCGCAGTGCTTCGCCGACTCCCTTCAGCAGGTCTACTGCTACAAGGTCCATATCGCTTCTCGTGGCGACCCAGGTATCCGCAATGTAGCCATGAAGATAGACCCCGAGGAGAGAAGCCTCCAGCGATGTGTAGCCCTGCGATAGAAGGCCGCCTATAAAACCAGTAAGTATATCACCGCTTCCGCCTTTTGCAAGCGCTGCGTTGCCTGTAGGATTGATGAAGAGAGAGCCGTCAGCGCCAAAAATGGTCGTCCGCGCTCCCTTCAGCACAAGATCGATGCCATGGGTTGCGACAAACCTGCGGCCGATGTTCAATCGGTCTGCATTAACCTCTGCGGGACTCAAGCCCACCAGACGGCCTATCTCTCCGGGGTGAGGCGTGAAAACGGCTCTCTTTTCTTTCTTCCTGATGAGCCGTTCATGGCCTTGAAAGCTGGTAATGCCATCCGCATCAACGACAAAGGGCTTGTCCAGCTCGACGTACAGCTTCCGCACCAGCGTCATTGTTTCTTCGGTGGTTGAGAGGCCCGGACCGATCACGATCACGTCTTTATCGCGGGCAAACGATTCAATCTGGTCGAACGCGTCCTCAGCCAGATGGCCCTTCCCGTTATCCTCCACGGGGAAGGTCATGACCTCTGTCAACTTGGTTTCCATAATAGCGTTGAGACTCCGCGGAATCACCAGAGTCACAAGACCGGCTCCTATCTTGAGCGCGGCGTCGGACGCCATTGCTGCTGCACCGGTCTTGCCTGTCGAGCCCGAAATGATGAGGGCGTGGCCAAAGCTCCCTTTATGGCTAAACGGCCTGCGGCTCTTCAGAAAACTTCTCAGCATATCGCCGTCGACAACCTCTGCATCTACGCCGATATCCTTTTCAGCAGCTGGAGGAAGAGCAATGTCCACTACCGTAAGTTCGCCCACGTGGGCCGCACCCGGATAGAGGAGCTGCCCTATCTTGGCGTACCCGTAGGTATAGGTACTATCCGCCGTGACGGCCACACCCAGTGGCACACCGCTCATGGCATCGAGACCTGAGGGGATATCCACTGCGACAATGGGCCTTTTCGATGCATTCATCTGTTCGATGAGAGCTTTCTCGATTCCCTGCACTTCTTTTGACAACCCTGTACCGAAAATAGCATCAATGAGAAGTTCTGCTTCCTTGAGCTTCTGCCGGATATCAGCGAGCTTTCTTATAACGGTCATCGCTCCGTTCAATTTGCGATAGAGCTCCATGTTAAGGGCTGCATCGCCTTTCAGGTCCTCCGGTTCACACGTAAGAACCACAGACGTCTCGAACCCATCTCTTAGCGCGTACCTTGCGATGACAAATCCGTCCCCTCCGTTGTTCCCCCTGCCACAGCAGATTGTCAGCTTCTTCTTTTCGGTAAGATATTTTTTTCTGAGAAGACGGTACGTAGTCCTTCCCGCATTCTCCATGAGCACTGCTGAAGGAATACCCCATGTATTGATAGCGTAATCATCGTATCGCTTCATGCGTTCAGGAGAGAGCACTTTCATCAAGAACCTCCTGCGAAGCAAACCCGAAATCCTACTATCGAAATCCTAAACAATTTCGAAATTTCCAGGTTCCAAGACTAATCCAGCTTACCTGCTTTTGTCTTCGGTCATTTGACATTAGATATTGTTTAGAATTTGGCGATTAGGATTTAGGATTTCACCTCCTTTTCTATGGCTACTGCTGCCACTGCGTATGCTTTCTCGTGAGAAATGGTCACACCCTCGTAACGGGAGCCCCGAAAGGAAATGAACGGTTGTCCGGAGTCACCGGCCAGCACCTCTATCTCCCTCCATGGCAGACGCCTCCCGAATGCCTTCATGAAAGCTTCTTTCGCAGCAAAGCGTCCTGCAAGCGTTTCGGCCCATCTTTTCTTGCGCTGTGCGTAGGTTATTTCCAAATCGGTGAATATCCGCTTCAGAAAATGATCTCCATGACGTACTTTGAGCGCCGCTATTCTCGATACATCAACGATGTCAATGCCGATCACATTCACCTCAGGCGCAAGGATCAAGGCATAAGGCCAAAGGCACAGCATTTCTTGACCTCTTTTCACTAACCATCGGCTACCGAAGACCTCTGCCTTGCGCTGTCAACTGCTCACTGCTTACTGCTCGCGGACTTTATCAGTTCAATCATATCCGTCACAGCCCGATCCAGCCCCACAAAGACTGCCCGCGCTATGATGCTGTGTCCGATGGCAAGTTCCTTGATTTCCGGGATAGCCGCGATATCGGCCACGTTATGGTAGTGAAGGCCGTGTCCTGCGTTCACCATGAGACCCAGGCTACTCCCCATTTTTGCGGCCAGCTGAACTTTTTCTAACTCCGCGAGCCGGGAAGCCTCTTCCGGCGCGTCGCTGTACCTTCCGGTGTGGAGTTCGATCATCTCAGCACCCGTCGCTTTTGAAGCGGCGATCTGCGGCTCTGCAGGATCGATAAAGAGGCTCACTTTGATCCCGCTTTCTCTCAGGCGGCTCACAGCCCGCATCAGGCGATCCTTGAGAAGAACAACGTCGAGCCCACCCTCGGTGGTGAGCTCCTGCCTCTTTTCCGGCACCAGCGTTGCCATCTCCGGTTTTATCTCCCGAGCTATGGCAACCATCTCATCCGTGGCAGCCATTTCAAGGTTCAATTTCGTCCTCACTACCTGACGCAGGATCTGCACGTCCCTGTCTTTAATGTGGCGTCTGTCTTCACGCAGATGGACAATAATCCCGGATGCACCTGCCATTTCCGCGATGCCTGCGGCATAGACGGGCTCCGGGTAATAGATTCCTCTCGCCTCACGCAATGTCGCAACGTGGTCAATATTCACCATAAGCTCAGGCATGATACTTCTCCGAAAGGCGTTTTCGGGCAACTTCCGCGATCTCTTGTGCGTAATCCTTTACCTGATCATGGTTCTTTCCTTCCACCATGATCCTGAGGAGCATCTCCGTCCCAGAGTATCGTACTACCACTCTGCCCTTTTTCCGCAACGCCTTTTCAACGCTCTCAATTTTTTTCCGCAACTCGGGAACTTTATCCAATGGCTTCTTTTCTCTCACCCCGATATTAAGCTCCACTTGAGGAAACTCTTCAAACCCCGCCTTCAGGTCGTTCAGGGTCGCCCCTTTCTCTACCATGATGTTCAGCACCTTCAATGCCGTGACAATCCCGTCCCCTGTGGTATTGTGGTCGAGAAAGACTACGTGGCCCGACTTCTCGCCACCAAAATTAAAGCCCTCCTGGAGCATCCTTTCCAGCACGTAGCGGTCACCCACATCTGTTCTGACTACCCGCACCCCTTCCCGCTTCAAACACACGTCCAGACCCATGTTGCTGGCAATCGTCGCCACGACAGTATTCTTCTTCAGAAAGGCCCTGTCTTTCAGGTATCTGCCACAAATCGCCATGAGTGTATCGCCATCTACGATCCCACCCTTCTCGTCAACGAAGAGCACCCGGTCTCCGTCTCCGTCGAAAGCCACACCAATGTGGGCGTTCTTGTCCAACACCAGTTCCCTTAGCACATTCGGATGGAGTGTCCCGCATTCTTTGTTGATATTCTCTCCATCCGGTTCCACAGCGTGGGCGACCACATGCGCGCCAAGCTCCTCAAAGACAGCCGGCGCCACCTTATACGTCGCGCCCTGAGCGCAATCTACGACCAGTTTGAGCCCTGAGAGGGTGAGTTCCTGGGGGAAGGTATTCTTAAGGAAAACTATATAGCGCCCCACAGCGTCGTCGATACGATGTGCCTTGCCGATTTCAGAAGCTACGGGACGAATCTCGTCGATACTGCCGTCCATGATCATTCTTTCAATCTCTGACTCCAACTCGTCCGGCAATTTAAAGCCTTCGCCTGAAAAAATCTTAATCCCGTTATCTTGATAGGGATTGTGCGAGGCTGAAATCACTATGCCCGCATCGGCACGCATGCTGCGCGTAATGAAGGCGATCCCTGGAGTGGGAAGCGGACCCACAAGCCAGACATCGAGCCCGGTGGAGCAGATACCTGACGCAATTGCTGTTTCCAGCATGTAGCCCGAGAGCCTCGTGTCTTTTCCTACCACTATTCTTCCCCTGCCATGCCGCTCCTTGAAGACATGGGAAACAGCCCTTCCGATCTTAAGCGCCACTTCAGAGGTCATTGGATATACATTTGCCACGCCGCGAACACCATCGGTTCCGAACAGCCGTTTCATGCCAGTCACCTTAGCTTTTTTCCGCAGGGCAGGCCGATCAGGCCGCCATCACTGCCTGAACAAATGCAGCCACTTTTTTTGCCTTCTTCACGTCATGCACCCGTAGAATGTCAGCGCCATTCCAGAGCGAGAGCGCAAGACTTGCCAGAGTCCCCTCGATCCTCTCTTCCAATTCAGGAGAGCCTGCGAGTTTTCCAATGAAGCCTTTCATCGACGTGCCTATCAGAATAGGGTACCCCAGCTCTTTGAATCGACGGAGATCCTTGATGATCGTGAGATTGTCCTCGACTCTTTTGCCAAAACCAATTCCCGGATCGAGAACGATGTTGGAATCCTGGACGCCGCATTGCTTCGCGTACTGCACTCTATCAACAAAGAATTCTTTTATCTGGCCGATTACATCCTCGTATCCGGGATTTACCTGCATCTCTTTAGGTCTACCCCTGGTATGCATGATAACCACTGGCACACCCGACTGCGCCGCGACCGAGGCCGTTTCGGGATCAAAAGTGAGACCGCTTATGTCGTTGATCATGTCGGCACCCGCTTCGATAGCCTCTCTGGCAACAGCCGCTTTATACGTATCGACGGACAAAAAGACGGTAGAGCGAGCTCTTATTTCCCTGATCACAGGAATAACCCTGCGCAACTCCTCCTCGGCAGGCGTAGCGTCAGAGTAAGGGCGCGTTGACTCTCCTCCGACGTCTAGTATATCGGCACCTTCCTCTATAAGGCGCAACGCGTGTGTTATTGCCACGTCCTGCGGGTAGAATTTTCCCCCGTCATAGAAAGAATCAGGCGTTACGTTGAGGATGCCCATGATGAGGGGTCTATCCTCGAACCGCTGCCTCCACCCCATTCCTGAGTTCCTCAATTATCCTGTCTATCTCTTGCCCATCGAGGACTTCTTTTTCAAGAAGGTTCTTGGCGATTGCGTGCAGCACGTCACTGTTTTCGCGGAGAATCCGGCGGGCCCGTTCAAAACAATCGGTTACGATGCGCCTCAGTTCACCATCTATGTCCTGAGCAGTCTCATCGCTGACATCTCTCGGACGCTGGATCTCTTTGCCCAGAAAGACGTGCTCTTCTTTTTTTCCATAGTTGAGCGGCCCGAGTTTGTCGCTCATGCCCCACTCGCACACCATCTTTCTGGCTATCTCTGTGGCTCTTTCGATGTCATTCCCTGCGCCCGTGGTCTGATGATTGAGGACCAGTTCTTCAGCGGCTCTGCCCCCTAAGAGAATGGTGATGTTATCCATGAGGTACTCTCGCGGATACGTGTGACGCTCATCGATGGGAAGCTGTTGCGTGATGCCGAGAGCCCGACCTCGCGGGATGATGGTTATCTTGTGTATGGGGTCTGAACCCGGGATCATCTTCGCAACGAGTCCGTGCCCGGCCTCATGGTACGCGGCGTTGCGCCGTTCTTCGTACGGTATGATCATACTCTTGCGTTCCACGCCCATCAACACCTTGTCCTTGGCTTCTTCAAGGTCGGATATCTCTATCTCTTTCTTATTCTTCCTCGCGGCGAGAAGGGCCGCCTCATTCACGAGGTTCGCAAGATCGGCACCGGAAAACCCGGGAGTTCCTCGCGCCACAATGGACAGGTCAACGTTCTTGGAAAGAACTGTCTTCTTCGTATGAACGCCCAGGATCGCCTCCCTGCCTTTGACATCCGGAATAGCGACCACGATCTGCCGGTCGAATCTCCCGGGCCTCAGGAGCGCCGGGTCAAGCACGTCCGGCCTGTTGGTGGCTGACACGATGATGACGCCTTCGTTCGATTCAAAGCCGTCCATCTCAACAAGCAGTTGGTTGAGCGTCTGCTCCCGCTCGTCGTGCCCTCCGCCCAAGCCCGCCCCTCTGTGCCGACCGACCGCATCTATCTCGTCTATGAATATGATGCAGGGTGCGTTCTTCTTGCCCTGGTTGAAGAGATCCCTCACGCGGGATGCGCCGACGCCGACAAACATCTCCACGAAATCAGAGCCGCTAATGCTGAAGAAGGGCACGTCTGCCTCTCCCGCAATGGCACGAGCAAGCAGAGTCTTCCCCGTGCCGGGCTGCCCCACAAGGAGCACGCCTTTGGGTATGCGACCGCCAAGCTTCGTAAACTTTTTCGGGTCCCGCAGAAATTCAATGATCTCTTCCAGCTCTACCTTTGCTTCTTCAATCCCGGCCACGTCCTGAAACGTGACTTTATTCTCCCTTGCATTCACGATGCGCGCCCTGCTCTTGCCAAAGGCCAGTGCTTTACCGCCTCCGGCCTGCATCTGTCTCATGAAAAAGATCCAGACCGCGATCAAAAGCAGCATGGGGAACCAGGAGACGAATATCGATTGCCAGATTCCGGAATCCTCATCAGGCTTCGCCTGAATTCGCACGCCGGAGTCTCTCAAGGTTCGGACGAGTTCGGGGTCATCAGGCGCGTAGCTCTTGAATTCCCCGCCGTCCTTGAAGACGCCTGTGATGTTCTTTCCCTGCATCACGACTGACGCCACTTTGCCGGATTTTACCGATTCGACGAAGTCGCTGAACATAATATTCTCGTAATGTCGCTTGGGCTTATGGTAGACGTTGAAGAGGAAAAGAACAATGAGAATGACGAAAAGCCAGATGAATATCCCCTTGTTCAAGGGATTTAGGTTCTTGTTTTTTATCATGGCTCTAGTTGTATCACAGTAGTCCCTGTATTTTCAACAGCGTGAGCCCATCTAAGCAAGAAATGTGCCGGAAGGACCCGGAACAACGGAGCCTGTTCCGCGACAAGCCTGCACAAAAAACGGGGACCCCGTAAGGTCCCCGTTGTGCTCGCGCACGATTGCTCGCTAGAAGCTATACATCGCCTTGAGATAGAAGATATTCGCGTTGTAGTTCTGGTCCGTGTAGGCACCGGAGAGCAAGGTGTTGACTGTGCCCGTCGACGGCATCACATAGCGATAGCCGACCACGTTAAAAGCGTTGGTGGTACCCTGCACAGGATCAAGCGCGGGAATCTGGCCGTCGTTATACTTCATCTGGCGGTACACCCAGCCGAACATCAGACCGAACTGCTTCGTGACATTGTACTTGAGCCGCGCGGAGATCGACTGCATGGTATAGTCGTCCCACGGGTTGATGTTCAGCAAGTTCGGATTCAAGGCGATTGCCGTGGCCGGGTTCGTGCTTATGAATTGGGACGTGAAATCGGCCGTGCCGTTGTTCTTCTGGAAATCGTACTGCACGATGAAGGAAAGCTTGTCTTTTATGATCGGGAAAGACCCTCCTGCACCATAGGCGTAGTTGCTGTTCTGCAGGCTTGAGCGCCAGTTATAGGCGTTCGCATTAGGCGCGGCGTTTGGAAGGGGGTTGGGAAAAAGAGGGCTGCTAGGCGCAGGCATGGGGCTCGGAACACCAACATTGCGCGTCTGCTGGTCTGTCCAGGTCACGTCGTAATCGAAGAAGCCGAAGAACTTGTTGCCCTTCCAGTCGTACGATCCGTCCATGATGAACTCGTTTTGTTGCGCCTTGTAGAAGCCGAGCACCTGCTTGTCGTACGAATCGTGCTTGAAGGCGTACTCCAACGCGAGGTTGAGGTTGGCCAGCGGCGTCAGGTCGAACGTGGCCTTGATCATGTCCTGCGTCTTGTTGGCCGCGTAGTAATCACGCCTGTAGCTATCGAGCACAGTGTTGGCATTATTAGGGTCGGACGGGGTCAGAACCGCGGCGGGTGACATGTTGAAGGTCGCGCCCCTGTACATCTTCTGGTACTTCAGCCTTGTGCCAAGCCAATCAAGCGGATTCCAGACGAGCTGCGCGTTCCACGTGTTGGTCCACGTGTCCTTGATACCCACCTCGGCGCTGGTGGGATCCTCGTGTGCCTCGCCCAGTTCCGATTCATGCGCGCGGCGCTGCAGGTCACTGTATTCATACCCCAGGATACCTTTCAAATTCCGTGTAAAACGGTAGGCAGCCTCTGCACCGTACGTGGTTCTCTGGTAATCGAAGAGTTCGTTGGAACCTACGAAAGCCCCGGTGCTGGTGTTGTAAAAATCGACTGTATCAGATTTGTTTTTCCTGTCTGTATACTTGTAGTAGAGTTTCGTGGACAGGTTTTTCCAGGGGTTGGACGTGAGGTTCGCCGCAACATTCCAGTACTGTACGTCACCG
>DATKNH010000119.1 GCA_035541455.1 Syntrophorhabdales bacterium | reverse complement strand
CGAGCGGTCCCGGCGGCCAGCACGTGAACCGGACCGAGTCGGCTATTCGTATCACACATATTCCTTCAGGCATCGTTGTGCAGTGTCAGAACGAAAGGTCGCAGCATAAGAACAAGGCGATCGCCATGGCTATTCTCAAGTCGAGACTGTACGAATTGGAAAAGAGAAAACAGGAAGAGAAAATGGCCGCCCTAAATAAGGAGAAGAAGGAGATAGCGTGGGGCAGTCAGATCCGTTCCTACATACTTCATCCTTACAAATTGGTCAAAGATCACAGGACGAAAGTCGAGGAACACAATGCGGAAAGCGTACTCAACGGAGAGCTTGACGGGTTTATGAAGGCCTGCCTTTTGTTCTTGACTTTTGAGCAGAAAAGCGATTAATTACTACAAAATGGAAGGACTTTTCAGCGATAACAAACTTGGAGAACTGGAGGAAAAGATAGACGCGCTTGTAGCGAATTACAGGGGTGTCAAAGCTGAAAAAGAGAAGCTTGCAGCCAAAATTGATACACTGGAGTCGGAGAATCTGGAATTGAAACAGAAGATGACGGAAATCCAGAGTGAAAAAGAGTTGGTGATGCGCAAGGTCAAAAGTATTCTAGAGAAAATGGAGAAGATCGAGGCGTGATGAGCAAGAAGGTTGCCGTGAACATCCTTAACCAGGTTTACACCTTCGTGGGTGAAGACGAGGCACAGATTGTTCGGGCGGCCGAGTTTGTGGACGCGAGAATTAAGGATGTCATAAAAGATTACAGTATTGTTAACACCCTGAACGCTGTGATGATGGCTATGATGCGCGTTGCGGCTGAGTATCTGGAAGTCAAAGACAGAGTAGAAAAAGTGGAAGATCATACACTGAGGCTCTTGCGGAAAGTTGAAGAGTACGATGTGCCCTGCGGTGTGCGTGATAGATGGCAAACTTAGAGCCAACACCTTGGAACCGGGAGCTTCCTCTTGTTGCGATGCGCAGACTCGCCTTGAGCGAGCAGCCTATGCAGACAACGAGGCGCCCACCTATAATGAGAGGTTCAAGACTTGCTGTTTACACGGCATTGCGGGGACTGTTTTAAGAAGGGGTAGTGTTGAGGAAAAGGAATGTTAACATAGATAGTCCTAGCATCGTATGGGGGCTTCAAGTATAGGTTGTCTACCATAGCGTAGAGAGCTATTTTCCTCGTGCTACCCCCTTGTGCAAGTCCTGTGGAAGGGGGCGCCATTGAATATAATCCTTATAACCGAAATCGCTATCGTCGCTATAGTGGCTCTCTGCCTGGGCTATGTCCTTACAAGACTGGTGCAGCGCAAGAAAGTTGGCGAATATGAATCGATCGGCAAAAAGATTCTGGATGACGCAAAAAAAGAGGCAGATGTCCTCAGGCGAGAGGCGTCAGTCCAGGCCAAGGACACTGTCCTGCAGGCCAGGAATGAACTGGAGCAGGAGATAAAGAGCCGACGAAACGAGATACTGAACATCGAGAAACGGCTTTCTCAGAAGGAGTCGAATCTCGACAAGAAGAGTGACCTGCTGGAAAAGAAGGAGGATGAGCTTTCCAGGAGGGAACGGGGTATCTCAAACAAAGAGGGGCAGCTTGAGAATAAGATCAAGGAAAATGACTTCCTGATCAAGGAACAGAGAGTTCGGCTGGAGAAGATATCGGGTCTGACGACAGAAGACGCAAAAAAGATGCTTCTGCAATCGCTCGAGGACGAGGCCCGGTACGAGGGATTGAAAGTTGCCAAGAAAATCGAGGAGGAGGCCCGGGAGAAGGCTGATAAAAAAGCAAAGGAAATCATAGCCCTCGCCATTCAACGTTACGCCGGTGAGTATGTGGCCGAAGATGCAGTCTCTGTTGTTTCTCTTCCCAACGAAGAGATGAAGGGGCGCATTATCGGAAGGGAAGGGCGCAACATACGCGCCCTGGAAGCAGCGACAGGCGTGGACATCATCATCGACGACACGCCGGAGGCGGTGATCCTCTCCTGTTTCAACCCTATCAGACGGGAGGTTGCACGGGTCGCTATAGAGAGGCTTATTTCAGACGGGAGAATACATCCCGCCCGCATCGAAGAAATCGTCTCCAAGGTGGCTGAGGAACTGGACGATAAAATCAAGTCGGCGGGCGAGCAGGCGGTCTTTGATGCAGGCGTGCACAACGTGCACCCGGAGATCGTACGATTGCTGGGAAGGCTCAAGTTCAGGAGCAGTTACTCTCAGAATGTGTACCAGCATTCGTTGGAAGTGGCTTTCATTTCGGGGATCATTGCAGGAGAGCTCAAGCTGAGTGTTCCCGGTGCGAAACGCGCAGGACTACTGCATGATATAGGCAAGGCTGTGGACCATGAAGTGGAAGGATCCCACTCGGCGATAGGTGCCGATCTGGCCAAGAAATACGGGGAAAGTGACGAGATTGTGCACTCGATCCTCGCGCACCACGAGGAAGTCCCCATGGGAAGTTTGCTTGATGTGATCGTCCAGGCAGCCGACGCCCTGTCAGGCGCCAGGCCGGGCGCGCGCAAGGAGATGCTGGAGACGTACATAAAGCGCCTGGATGAGCTTGAACGTATAGCCGGCAGCTTTACCGGCGTTGAGAAGTCGTACGCGATTCAGGCAGGTCGGGAGATCAGGATTGTCGTGAGCAGTGATAAAGTCACGGATGACGGAATTTTTGCTTTGTCAAAAGATATCGCGAAGAAGGTGGAGACGGAACTCTCCTACCCTGGACAAATCAAGGTGGTCGTCATCAGGGAAACGAGAGCCGTAGATTATGCCAAATGATTTCCTTACGATTGTTTTCATAGGGGACGTGATCGGTAAGCCCGGCAGGGAGGCTGCTGTCCGGTACCTCAAGGGAGTGAGCGCTGACTTCAAGATCATCAACGGTGAGAATCTGGCAGGCGGGCTCGGCATCACGCCAGGGCTGGCAGACGAGATGCTCGCCGCCGGGGTCGACGGCATTACCACCGGAAACCACGTGTGGAAAAAGAAGGAGATTATACCCTACCTCATGGGGGAGTCAAGAGTGCTGCGCCCCCTCAATTACCCTGAGGGCACACCCGGTTTCGGGTTTACCCTTCTGACGAAGAACAGTAAGCAACTCTATATAGCCAACATCGAAGGCCGCACATTCATGAACCCTCTGGCCTGCCCCTTCCGTTCCATGGAGGAGTTCATTGCGTCAAAAAAGGTAGGCATACCATCCTTCGTGGATTTCCATGCGGAAGCAACGTCAGAAAAGATTGCAATGGGTTGGTTCCTGGACGGGAAAGTCTCTGCGCTCGTGGGGACACACACGCACGTGCAGACCTCTGATGATCGTGTACTGCCCAAGGGAACAGGCTATATCACCGATGCAGGCATGACCGGACCGACCAACTCAGTGATAGGCATGGAGAAGGAGGCGATCCTGGAACGGTTCTTGACGCAACTTCCGCAGAAATATGAGGTAGCACGCGGCGACGTGGAGATTCAGGGCGTGCGTATCACTATAGATAGAGCTACGAACCTTTGCGCGAACATGGAGCGCATCAAGGAGAGGGTGAGTCAAAGTGGACACTAACGCTGATACGGCACGCACTGCTGACCAGAACATCAGAGTGGAGATAGACAAGGACATCGAGCGGGAGGTGGAGATCCTCAAGCGCGGGATGGTCGACCTCATAAGCGAAAACGAACTGCGCAAGAAACTGGTCATCGCGCGGAAGGAAAAGCGGCCATTGCGTGTGAAGCTGGGCATGGACCCTACTGCGCCAGACCTCCACCTTGGTCATACAGTTGTGCTGCAGAAGCTGAAGCAGTTTCAGGAGCTCGGTCACGTGGCTATCTTTCTCATCGGGGATTTCACCGGTATGATAGGAGATCCTTCGGGCAGAATTGAGACACGGCCGGTGCTTTCAAAAGAAGAGCTGATGAAGAATGCAGAGACTTACAAGAAACAAGTCTTTAAGATTCTCGATCCTGATGCGACGGAAGTGCGGTTCAACAGCGAATGGTTCGAGGCTATGAATGCGGCCGACATGATCAGGCTCTGCGCGCAGTACACGGTGGCGAGAATGCTAGAGCGGGAAGATTTCAGAAACCGCTACCAGAACAACCTGCCGATCAGCGTGCATGAGTTTCTCTATCCACTCGTTCAGGGCTACGACTCGGTAGCTCTGAAGGCCGATGTGGAATTGGGCGGCCATGATCAGATATTCAATCTTCTGGTGGGAAGGGACATGCAGAGGGCATACAGTCAGGAGTCGCAGGTTGTGCTCACGGTTCCGCTCCTCGAAGGCACGGACGGCATCAACAAGATGAGCAAGAGCTACGGGAATTACGTCGGCATAGACGAGCCGCCGGACGTGATCTTCGGCAAACTGATGTCGATCTCCGACGAGCTGATGCTCAAGTACTATGAGCTCCTGAGCGACATCAGCCTTGAAGAACTGCAAGTGCTGAAGGAAGGCTTGAGGGACGGCACGATGCATCCTAAGCAGGCCAAGATCAACTTTGCCCACGAAATCGTCAAGAGGTTTCACGGTGCTGAAGCGGCGCTTGCTGCCGAGCGGAATTTTGAAAAGGTCTTCAAGGATCGGGAAATACCCGAAGACATTGATGTGGTGCGACTCAAAAAGGACAAGGAAGTCGTATGGCTCCCGCAACTGCTTGCCGCTGTCGGTATGGTAGCATCGACATCTGAGGGCAAGCGCATGATAACCCAGGGGGCGGTCAACATAAACGGGAGCAAAGTTTCTTCGGAAGATCTCCCCCTCTCCGCTACGAGCGAGATCGTAATCAAAGTGGGGAAACGGAAATTCAAGAAAATAGTCTTCGAAAGCTGAAGCTAACACTACATGCTGTGAGATTATGGCGTTTCTGTTCTGCGCATTAAAGCGTGGATTTCTTCTAGTCGCCTCGTTGCTTATCCTGTTCTCGTTGACCGTCCAGAAGGCGTCATGCAAAGAAATGAATAGACTGCTGGAAGAGATAAGAAGCATCGAGTTCACTCAAATACACTACGACGAGCAGAGGAAGGATTATTTTGGCTACAGCAAGGGTCATATACCGATCCTTATTTCTGCGCCGCACGGAGTCAAGCATTACAGAAAATCCGGCGGTGAAGGGTACTGGAAAGATGAGGATGCCTACACTTCATCACTGGCAATCAAGCTGGGACAACTCACCGGTGCACATGTACTTTTCGCCAGGTATAAAACGAAAGAGGATGCAAATAGCGATTCTGTTTCCCGCTACAAAGAGTTCTTACGAAAAACGGTGAGGGACCATACTATAAAATTCGTCATGGATCTCCACGGTGCATGCGCGAGCCGACCCTTCAAAATCGATATAGGCATAATGAGTGATACCCCCGACGGGTGCTCTTGCCCATCGTTGAAACCGATCGTGGAGAAGGCTTTTCGGGATTTCGAGGAGCAGGTATTCAACAAAGAGTTTGCGGCGAACAACTGTGGGACGATAACTTCATTCGCGAGGAATGATCTCGGAATTGAGGCCGCGCAATTCGAGATCAATGCCCGCTACCGGATCGTGCAGAGCAGATCAAATCCGACCATGAGGGCTAACGAGCACGATGTCCTCGACATGATTGCCAGGCTCGAGCGCTTAATCCTGGATATCGATGCGTCCCTCAGACAGAAATAAAACCAATCCCCTTTTTGTCGTATTCTTCCATAGAGCTTTCTAAGGCGCGTGCCTCACACGGATTCGGATCAAGAGTCGAGAAAGCTGCTTCTTCTACACATTGGGCCTCCGGGCGGGTATTTGACAGACTTTGCAGGAAGGTATAGATTTGCATCCGTGACCCCGGCGTAACTTATTTTCTGGGGAGATATGAAGGAGGTGGCAATTATGGACGTTCTTGAGGCCATGGAATCACGGACGAGTCGGAGAGCTTTCCTCCGCAAACAGGTTGATCAGGGCACCTTAGAAAGAATCGTGAAGAGCGCCAATAGAAGCCCATCGTACATGAACACTCAGCCATGGGAACTCTATGTTGTGGGAGGCAAAGTAAAAGATGCACTGGCCGGGAAACTCTCTTCGGATATAACAAACGGTGTTCCTCTGGTACCCGACATTCCTTTTCCAACAGTGTGGCCGGTTGACCATGAAGAGCGTTTTAAACATCACCGCCTCCGTCGATTCCGCGCTCTGGGAATAGATCCCGACAAGCAGCAGGACGAAGTCATTGCGGCCTACAGGAATAATTTCAAATTTTTCGACGCACCATGCGTTATCTTTGTAGCGATGGACAGGACGTTAACGCCCTGGTCGATCTTTGATTGCGGTTCTTTCGTGAATGGATTTCTTCTTGCCGCTCACGCTGAGGGTCTAGGTGGATGCCCCCAGGCGGTTCCCACGGGTTATGCCGATGCAATCCGCACAGAACTGGCCATCCCCGGTCATTTGATGATTGTACTATGCATATCACTCGGTTACCCTGACCCGGCGTCACCGGTCAATCAATACCATTCTCTGCGGCGAGAATTGGCGGAATTCGTGCACTGGTACGGATTTTCGGAGAGATAAGCAAGAGAGTATGGTTAAGGCAATCTTTCTCGTATTTTTTTCCCTTCTTATAGCCCTTGCGATTACGGAAGCCGCGCTACGGGCGATTCATTACAGCTATTCCCCTTTAAAAATAGAAGTCAAAGGCAACCCAAACGATTGGAGGCTAAAGCATTCATTTCAGGACAGACACTTCGTCTACGATCCTGATTTGATATGGCGACCCGAAAAGAATAATCGTGTCTTCAATGCTCAGGGGTATATGGGCAAAGAACTTCCCGCAGAAAAGAATGATCATGAATACCGTATAGTCGCCATTGGAGACTCGAACACCTTGGGCTGGTTTGGAAAGGAAAGATACAACTGGCCCAGGTATCTGGAGGAATTATTAGCAAGCCGGGATAAGACTTTCTTCGTCGTTAATGCAGGCGTGTGGGGATACGCGTCGTATCAGGGAGAAAAAAGGTTTGAAGAGAGCCTCTCATTAAAACCAGACATGGTGCTGATAAGCTTCGGAGCAAATGATGCGCATATGGTCGCAGTTTCCGATGCTGAGTTTACCACAAGAGTTTTTTCGCGCTACAAAGCTTTTCTTTACAGGTTTAGAGTGGGCCAGCTCATCATAGCCTTCCTTGAAAAAGCCATGACCCAGAAAAAAGAATCAGGAAAAGACGAACTCGTTCACAGGGTAAGTGTGGAGGAGTACAAACATAACTTAACAAAGATAGTGGAGATCTCCAAGAAGAACAACATTGTGTGTATTTTGCTTACCCGCCCCTTTATAGGCAAACCTCATGATCGTCTGTCATGGAAATATTTTGCTCCGGAATACGTCAAGGCCACCGTAGAAGTGGGCAAGGAGACTGGTGCACCTGTTGTTGACATTTATTCTTACTTTAAAGACAAAGAGCAGTATTTTGCTGACGAATCGCACTTTAATGAGGATGGGCATAAGTTTGCAGCAAAGGTCATCTACGATCAGATAGAATCGTTGTTGCCCGGGTCCGCTCTCACAAACAGACAATCAAAGAAAGAGAATGTGGACGCTACCTTCGGGCCCAATGCGTCTTTAAACGAGGTCTTGGAGTGCTGCAGCACAATGTAAGACGGCGCCCCGGAGGAATCTCTCCCGTCCTTTTTATCCTTCTTGGCGGAGTTCTCTTTTTCCCTTGCACGTCTGTGGGAAGTTCTCTGGACGATCCGGGAAGTCAGTTTTATCTTCACAAACTTCCTCCTTCTCCAACACCGGGGATGGCCGTGATATTGAACCTGAACGCAGCCAACGATGATGCACGCCGAGACGTGGAGATCGTTGGTGTGTTCCAGGGATGGTTCTCAGAAAAGGATTTGGTGGGCGTAGATACCAAGGGCAACATCAGCGTCAAGATGGGCTGCATCGGCTTCCTGCGCGAGGGAAACATGCTCTTTGCGAAAGAATCACTTGGAGGAGTGAGGGAAGCGGCACTGACATGGTCCTTCGTCCTGCCGGGTGGTTTTGCGGGCCCGACCGGTGTGGCGCTCTTTCTGCCCCCGAGGCGTGCGCAGTACACGTTACTGGTTCGCTATAAGGACGTGCATGGGCGCTATATAGCTGTCTACGGTGAGGGCGAAGAGGCCATAAGGTTCCGAACCACGGGATATTCTTTTGAATCTCAGACTGTTCACCATTCCGCGCGGTCGCAGACTGTTGTGGGAGACCCGATAGTAAGGCTTCCACTAGTGGATGCAAGCTATCCACCACTGAGCGCTCAGTACATAATTGACACGAGCGAAATGGTTAGAACGGCAATCACGCGAATGGCGCAAAGGGGGTCGCAGGCACCATGAAAGAGCGGTGCCGACCATGCGGTGCGCCTTCACTGGCACAACGTCCGTACATGACAGAACCGGCGGGAGCGCGGCGACCGAAGGATTCAGACGGGGCTGTATGGAGGAACCTCCTAGATCATCGGCTCAGGAGGCCCGACGTCTGTTTTGTGGGGAGCGCTCTGCAGGATACGGAATCCCCAATCTGATCGCGCAAACACGTAAAAACCGCATATGAGCGCAAGCAAGACGATGCCTGCCAGCCAGAGATTGTAGCTTCTCTGGTAATAGACGCTTCCTTCGCCTACTTTGGGCATTGCCGCTGGAGCTATCGGCAGGTGATAATGTTTCGCCAACTCCTTGACATCTCCCAGATGTATCACAGGCACGCCCTCTCTTAGAAAGCGGCGTATCACGGAATCCGGGCCTCCGTCCGCATGCTGGGTTAAAAAGAGCAGCCCCGGCTTCAGAAGCCTCTTGAATGTCCGGATGCCCGCGGCCGCCCGCCCCCCTCCCACGTTCAGATAGGCCCTCGGTCGCGCCTTGGCGAAATAGATGGCCATGCGGCTGTCGATGTCTTCGTGAATGGTGGCGGATTTGATCAGAGTGAGCCGGTTGCGGCTGATGGCATCCAGGATCTCTTTCCGCCCTTTCTCTGTGAGTTCCGCACCCCGGTCATGTCTGCCGCCCATGGATGCCGCTTGGGAACGAAAGGGGAATATGTCTTTGGTGTTCAGGAGATTCTCCATGTCTATCCAGAGAAAATCTGGATAATTGGCTCCCCATTGGGAAGAACTTACCGAAGAAATGATGATTGGCTTCAGGTGGAGCGTTGCTATGGCGGCACACGCCGCAATGTTGAGAACCGGAAAGGAGCCGGAAAAGCTGATAGCCACCGGATCGCCATCCTTCACTCCAGCTTCCCTCAACAGTTCGACAACTATCGCGGCGAAGTTCGGATTGATCGACGTCTGTTTCGCTTCGAGATCAGCAGCCTCACTGGTGACCGAGGTGACGAAGGAGCCGATGAGCCCGGATCCCGTCGGGTCCGCCTGGGGATCGATGGGGATGCCCCGGTCCAGCCGCTCTTCCCTGACCAGTTCCATGGCTGCCAACGCGAGCTTCGAGGCTTCCACTTTATCGATGTAGAAAGGCTTTTGTTTGAGAATCTGAAAGTGCTCGACAGAGACCAGTCCGCCGACCGCCAAAAAAGCGATCACTATGAAAGCGAAGAGGGGCGTACTCTGTGGTCTCCAGTAGATTTTTTTCACTGATTCAACTCCGAACCGAAAATAAGGATGAGAATCAGACGAACAACGACGGATGCGGTGATGAGTGAGCAGAGGGATTCTATGATACCCCTGCGGTCCAGCCAGACTGCTATCAAGCCGGGAACAATAAAGCCGATCACCGCGTACTGGATTGCGGCTTCCTCTGTCTGGGCGCCAATAAAGTAGCGCGCTACCACGCCCATCAGGTAGCCCGCAAGAATCATGAGGATCGTGCGGCGTCTGCCGTAGATAATGACCATCGAACTGAGCGCGCGCACCAGACCGTAAGCGGCCAAGCCGGCGGCCACCGTCACGATGACACTCAATGGCTCTGTCAGGTGCAACGCGAGATAGCCGGGCACGACCAGTCCTCCTCCTGCGATCCCGAAGAGTTCCGAGAAGAAAAGGTTTACTGCGAGGCCGATCCCTATGGAGACCGGAAGAAGCTCGATCATGACACCTCCTTCTGCACTACGTCCTTCAACGTGCTCCGGTTGTTGAAAAAACGGACAAGGCTCAAACCCTGCCCCTTCGTATTGCCGAGGCCAACAACGAGTGCGGATGTGCCGGCCAACTCAACGATCGATTCAAAAATATCGCCTTCGCTCTGACGCTCGACAAATAAAAACCTTTCCACTGGGATCCCCTTCTTCAGGGCAGCCCTGACCAGAAAATAGGTTCCGCTTCCCATTAACACATAGTGGTCAGCCGAAGGCCATTGGACGCAGGCCTCGCCCAGTTGACGGGAGCGGTCCGGCCGGTCCGTTCTGCAGTTGAATATGAGGATCCGTTTTTCAACGCCAGGAAAGAGTTCCATTGCCATCCTATAGAGCCGTTCTGAGGATTCGGGATCGTTCGCGGCAAAGGCATTGACAAAATAGAGGTGACGTCCAAAAAACCTGACATGGGCCACAGTCATTGCCCCCGGATCGGGAGTGGCTTTCCACATGCCCCGCAGCGCCGTTTTTCTGTCGATACCGAGATCTGCACAAACGCTTAGAGCCAGGGCAACATTCTCTTTGTGTTCGACGTAAGAAAAGCCCTGCATTTCCTGATCGGTGACGAGGGTTATTTCCTGAGGGGAAACGGCTACCAGCTTGGTTCCGCGATCCCGCGACGCATACTCGAAAGCCGGCAAATGCCTCTCTTCAGCGGTAAAGAGCTTTGCGTCAATGGGCGTGGTGCCCGCGAGAGCCATTGCCACATCCTTCTCTTCGGGGCCCATCACGTCAAGATGATCGGCACGGGCGTTGGTAATCACCCCATGCGTAGCCTTGAGGAATCGAGACTCGCAGAGCCACTGGAGTAGAGGCTGGAGAGCCATGCATTCAACGACGATCGCCTGCGCATTGTAAGCTGCCGCAACGGAAACGATGCGCACCTGTTCAATGACGTTCGCGCCTGCAGGCCTGAATACAGGGTATTCCGTAGCATCAGGCAGGATCATTCTGGCGAGTGTTCCGGTTGTCTTGGCACATGTCCTTATGCCACCTTCGCGTAATCCTCCGGCGATCAAGCGCACGACACTCGATTTTCCGCGTGTACCGTTCACATGGATACGAATAGGTATTCGGGAGAGGTTGCGCCTGTGGAGCCAGCCTTCGCGGAGGCCGAAGAGGACGAGGATGACAAAGAGAACAAGGAGAATGTTGGCTCCAGCGATTCCCGCGTACACTAGTTCACTCCGTTGTGGTTCATCCGGTCTTGCGAGTTGCCACACAAATTTCAGCTACATTATAAGCATGGAGAGCGAAAACAACAACAGTTTGGCCTGCGCTTGCAAAAGTTTGACGGGAGTCAGGCGAGGGATCAGGGGTCACACGATGACCGTCAGATTTAGGATGCTCTTTGTCTGACGAAGGGAGGTCCATGCACTATGCAGCATTGTTATTGACCTGTAACAGCAGAAGGATTATCTTAAAAAGTTCCGCTTGAAAAGAAGGGGAGGAGAATGTGATCTGGGAAATGATAGCTCGATTGAGATGTATCTGGTTACTTGTCTGTGTTTCTATTCTCGTTGCCACTCAGTCTCTTGCCGGCCTCGCAGACCAGGTTGTGGAAAAAACCTTCCAGAATGGCCTCAAGGTTATCCTGCTTGAGAACCACAAGGCGCCCGTGGTCACCTTCCAGGTTTGGTATAGAGTGGGATCTCGTAATGAGCAGTGGGGAAAGACAGGCCTCTCCCACATGCTGGAACACATGATGTTCAAGGGATCCAAGAGGTACAGCGCGCAGGAATTTACCAAGATCATCGCTGAGAACGGTGGAAACGATAACGCTTTTACGTCGGAGGACTTTACCGCGTATTTCGAGAATATAGGCTCGGACAAAGTGCACGTGCTCATCGACATTGAAGCGGATCGGATGCACAACCTGGTTCTTAAGGATGAAGACTTCAAGACCGAGAGGATGGTGGTGCTGGAGGAACGAAGGATGCGAACAGAAGATGATCCTCAGGGCTATCTTGTGGAGCAGCTGCAGGCGGTCGCGTTCCAGACTTCGCCGTACCACTGGCCGACCATCGGCTGGAAAGAGGATATAGAGAGGTTTACGCTCGCGGATCTGAAAACGTACTACGACGTTTACTACAACCCGGTCAATGCATTTATTGTAGTGGTGGGTGATTTCCGCAGGGAAGACCTCCTGTCGAGAATAGAGAAGGCGTTCGCCGCCATTCCAGGAGGATCTGCGCCGGATCAGAAGAAAGACGTAGACCAACCGCAGACAGGCGAGCGAAGGGTATACGTGAAGCGGGAAGCTGAGCTGCCGTATCTCGTGATGGCATACCACGTGCCCAATCTCCGTTCCCCTGACGGTTACGTTCTCGAAGTAATCGCGGCTCTGCTTTCCAGCGGGAAAAGTTCGAGGCTCTACCGAAGCCTCATTCAAGAGAAGCAACTCGCACTTTCCGTCGACGCTGATAATTCGCTGCTTTCCCGGGACCCAAACCTGTTCACACTCTCGGCCCAGCCACTGGCCGAAGACAACGCTGCTGAAGTCGAGAAGACTCTTGACGAAGAGATAGAGCGCCTCCTCAAAGAGCCGGTGGGCGACAAGGAACTGGAAAAGGCGAAGAACCAGCTCGAGGCCGCATTCGTGTTCGGCCAGGCTTCATTCTTCTATCAGGGCATGTTGCTGGCTCAGCACGAGATTGCGCTTGACTGGCGGGCTGTCGATGACTACATCCCTTCGATCAGGAAAGTAACCCCGGAAGATATCATCAGGGTGGCACGACTATACTTCACTGAGGATAATCGTAGTGTGGGCAGATTGGTCCCTTTGCCGCCGCAAGAGGGTAAACCGGCGCCGAAGGAGATGCCTGCCTCCGGAAGAGTCATACGATAAAGGAGAATCTATGATGGCTGGAAAAGTAAAAGGATGTTTAAGAGCGTGTTTTGGGAAACGCGGTCTTCTCCTTGTCGTGCTCTTTGCTGGTCTTTCCTTTACGCCCCCCGTGTGGGCCGGTTCCACCCCACCTGTACAGCGGATCGTTCTGCCTAATGAGCTGGTGGTCCTTGTCTGCGAAGAGCATTCGCTTCCCCTCGTTGTATTCCAGTTGCTCGTGGACGCGGGATCGAGGCTTGACCCGGTCGGCAAGGAAGGCCTCGCGAATCTTACTGCACATGGCCTGCTGCTTGGTACCTCGACTCAGAACGTCACGGCGATCAATGAGGCGCTCGATTTTATGGGAGCTTCTTTGAATTCTTCGGCCGGCAGAGATTTCTCGGTCGTCGGTCTACAAGTTCTCAAGAAGGATCTTGAAAAAGGATTCGCGTTTCTTATGGATACTCTCACGAGCCCTGTCTTTCCAGAGGATGAGATCCGTAAGGAGACCAGAAAGATACTTGGTTCTATTCAATCCTCAGACGAACAGCCTATGGCGCTAGCGGAGAAAACGTTCCGGAAGACGTTATTTCCGCAGAGTCCTTACGGGCAACCGGTTGAGGGCACCCGGGAATCTGTAACAAAGCTCTCCCGGGAGGACGCCCTGCAGTTCTACAGGAGCTTCTATCATCCTCATGGCGCCATCCTCGCAATCGTTGGAGACATCACGGCTGAAGAGGTACGGACAAAGCTTATACCCTCGCTTGCGAAATGGCCAGGCGCCAACACGAGTCCGGCACCTTTCAATGCCACGTATGCAAAGGGACCCCAACTAATAACCGTAAACCGGCAGATCACTCAGGCCAACATTGTTCTCGGGAATATAGGCGTCAGGCGGGATGCTCCCGATTACTACAGCCTCTCCGTCATGAATTATATCCTCGGAGGTGGAGGTTTCGGATCGCGCCTTATGGAGGAGATACGTGTCAAGAAGGGCTTGGCCTACTCGGTCGCAAGCTTTTTCGATGCCGAAAAGTACCAGGGCTCGTTTCAGGTGGTGATGCAGACCAAGAACTCGTCTGCGCGCGATGCCATTGCGCTGGCGCGTAGGGAAATGGAACTGATCCAGAAAGAATCGGTCTCCGAAGAGGAACTCAGACGAGCCAAAGCATATCTCGTGGGAAGTTTCCGGTTGCGCCTCGATACGCAATCTAAACTTGCAAGCTTTCTGACGCAGGTGGTTTACTACGGACTGGGCCTCGATTATCCGGAGAAGTATCCCTTGCTCATCAATGCCGTAAAAAGCGAAGATGTGCTCCGAGTGGGCAAAGAACACCTTCATCCGGAAGCGACGATCCTTGTGGTTGTGGGAAATCTTAAAGAGGCACAAATGGAACCGCCTTCCACCAGCCGCTGAGATCTAAATCCGTCCCAAAAGAGTTGACATCACCGAGAAGCCGCTTGCAGAGGCGGACAAACGGGATTATACTATTCATTAATAGGGATGGCGGCATCATAGAGAGAACGGGATGATATTTGAACTCAAGCTTTAAGGACTCGGGGTCGATAAACGTTGAAACAAAGGACCTCCAAAAAAAAGAAAATAAGGACCCTTTCGGGCGGCACGCGTCTATGGTGTCATATGTATAAGATTATGGTCGGTCTGCTGGTTGTTTCGATGCTTTTCCTTTCTCCGAAGGGAAGCCGGGCATCTGACGAAGCAAGGCCGGATGTTACAGGCGTGATACAGCTCGCGCCATCTCCTTCAGGCCAGCCGGTCCCGGAAACGGAGTCGCGCGACGACAAGAGGGGAGAGGTGACGGTCAGCGTGCAGAGCCTCGAAGATGTGATGAAGGTATTGACTTCTTCCGTGCCCGAGCGTCTCGAGGCGAATGTCCAGCCCCTGACGGCTGCGCAGGCTGAACGATGGAACCTACGCCAGAATCAGGGCGTGATAATTATCTGGCTTGACCCCAAGGGACCGCTGGGCAGATGCGGGTTGGCGACAAGCGACATCATTCTCCAGGTAGAGAATCAGCCGGTCGAGAGCGTTGAGCATTTTGTGAGTCTTGTCAATTCTCTGGGGCCAGTCAAAGCAGCCACGTTCACGGTGCTCAACCATCGCACGGGCAGAATTCGGGATATCAGGATCGTTATGGGAACTGAGCACCGGGCCCCGGAAGTTCATGGGAGCTTTGTTGTGAGAAATGTGGGGGCAGCCATTGCGGGGATACAGAGAACCGCTCAATCGGTGCAGCAGCAGATCAGCTACGCCGTGGATGCCGGAAAGGAAGCCATCACAGATATGATCCGAGGGCTGAAGAGGTGGGTTGGGGTGGCAGACAAGGCACCCGTTGCCGCGATTAAGAAAGGTGAGGAGACTCCTTCAAAGCCTTCCCGGCAAGGAGGAGGCCCCGGATAGCTTCATCTGAGGTGCGGTGCGCGAGCACTCTACCGGGCAGATCCCCGCGCTGTATCACGCCAATCCCTAACCTTTAAGCTTCCAGTTCAGTCTTGACTTGGTGCCATATTTGTTGTTAACTGTTAGCCATTCCCCGGTAGCTCAATCGGCAGTAGCGGCTGGCTGTTAACCAGTAGGTTGCAGGTTCGAGTCCTGCCCGGGGAGCTTTATGTAATGGTTATTGTTTTGATTGATTTTACTTCGCGAGCCGTTCCGCCTGCCTCCCGCGATCATGCCGCTGATACGTGCCGGCTGCGCAGAGTGTTTTTGAAATGTACGTGCCCTGATGGGGGCATGCGCGATTTTGACGCCATGCGCCACGTCAGGTAAACTAAAGGTACATTTTCATTGCGCATATGATCTGCCACTCTGAAGGACCCACGCTTCTTCCGGAAGAATTATGCTCGCAAGAATGAGCATCTTTTCCCGCTTAACCATAGGCTATCTTAGTGTACTGATAATCATCGGTACCGTGAATGCCTCTGCGCTCTTCATGCTCCATCAGTTGAGCATAGGAACCGCGCAGCTTATAAACGTAGATGAACGGATCGTAGACCTGAGGGCAACGCTTGCAGATTCAATACTTTCACAGATGGGACACGACAAGAAATACATCATAACAAAGGATCCTAATTTTCGTGCCCAGTTTCTCGCCGCCAAAGAAGAGTTTGACAAGTATCTTGCTGAGGCGCTTCACCTTGCCGACACCCCGGCCAAAAAGGAATCTTTGGATCGGATACAGATGCACTATGCCCAGTATGTTTCGTTGATCGTTTCAGAAGTGGAGCAGGTAACCGATGGCCGAACCTATCCGCGAAGTTTGTACGAGCAGGAGAAGACAAGACTGGTGGAGTCAATCCTTGAGCAGTTGAATGTGTTGAAAATGGTCACTGATCGGGATATTCATTCGAAAATGAATTCCCTGCGCGCAGCAGCAGGTACCTCCCGTACGTTGACAGTATATGTGTTTGTCATTGCGCTTCTCTTGGTTGTTACCACCTCCTTCTACGCGACCCGTAGTATTACCAAGCCTTTGATGGTGCTCGTTGAAAAGACAAAAGAGATCTCGAAGGGCATTTTCAAAGGGGACCTTACCATAGTCTCTCCTCCCGAAGTGGCAGAATTGACGAGCGCCTTCAATGTGATGTGCGAAAAGCTGAAGGGCGTGGAACGAATGAAGACCGACTTCTTTTCCACTATGTCTCACGAGTTACGGACCCCGCTCACTTCTATAAAGGAGGGTATCAAACTTCTCCAGGATGGTGTTGGGGGCTCGATCAGCGACAAACAGAAGAGGCTCCTTTCCATCCTTTCCCAGGAGACACAGCGGCTTATCGGACTGGTGAACTCCCTGCTCGACTTATCCAAGATGGAAGAGGGGATGATGACCTATCGTTTTGAGAGGGAATATCTGCCGCCTCTCATCGCGATGGTCATCACGGAGATGGCTCCTCTGATTGAGGCGAAGAAGATCCATCTTCTGTCTGAGACCGATGATGGGTTGCCGCCCCTGAGGTTAGACCGTGAACGGATCCTTCAGGTGTTACGCAATCTGATCGGCAACGCTGCGAAGTTCAGTCCTGAAGGGGGTGAGATGAGGGTATCCACCTGCCTTAAAAACGGGGGAGTGCAGTTTTCTGTCGCAGACAGCGGCCCAGGTATTCCCAAGGGGAATACCACAGCTATTTTTGAAAAATTTCAACAACTCCCTGTCAAGACATCTGAATGGGTGAAGGGAACAGGCTTGGGCCTCGCAATTGTTAAACATATCGTTACGGCTCACGGAGGAAAAGTATGGGCGGAGAGCGAACCGGGACAGGGAAGCACGTTCTTTGTTGTCTTGCCGTCCTGATCTGTCTTTCGTTGCCAGGTTGCGGATCCTTTGACAATGCTTACGACCGGTCGCCGGTCTTAAGGATGTTATGGCCCCGCGACGAGGCAAGGGAACACCTCATGTATGCCCAGAAACTGCTGGCTCAAGGCGATTACCAGGCGGCTCTGGAAGAGAACCAGAAGGTCATCACCCTTGCGCATAAGAGTCCACCTTCCGACGAGGCGCTGTATAATTCCGGTCTAATCTATGCTTATCCGGATAACCCCGACAGAGATTATGACAAGTCGGCCGCGTTTCTTAACAGAGTGGTAAGTGAGTATCCCCAGAGCGCCTGGGCGGAGTCCGCACGGGTATGGGCGAGAGTTATCGGAGAGAATAAAGAGCTAGTCAGGTTGACTCAGGCGCCTGCCGAGATGACCCAGAAGGACGAAGGCGAACAGAGTAAGGCTGAGCAACATATCCTCCAGGCAAAAAGTTTGGCTGCACGGGGCAAATATGACGCGGCCCTGGAAGAGAACCAGAAGGTCTTGTCACTGAGTAACAACAGCCCGCCCGCAAACGAGGCCATGTACAACATGGGGCTGATCTATGCGGATCCCGGCAACCCGAAAAGGGACTACGTCAAGTCGATAGCAATCTTCAAGAGATTGATCAAAGAATACCCGCAAGGCACTTTGACTGAGCAGGCGAAGGTCTGGGTACAAGTCCTTCAGGATAGCGAGAATTCAAAGAGGGTGGCGGCAGGCCTCGCACAGGAGAATGAAAAGCTTAAGCATATGATTGAAGAATCAAAGAAGGTGGACATGGAGATTGAAGAAAAGAAGAGAGAAAAGACGCGGTAATCTCGAGGTGAACAGCTGCAGACCAGCGACTCAGCACGCGACTGTAGGTAAAACCATACAATAGATCATCTCTCAAACGTTTTCACGGAATTTCCTGAACTAAACTCATCGTAACACAATCCCCGGAATACCAGTTCCAGCAGCGTAGGGTTGAGAAGACCCCTAATACTTGCAGGGATAAGCATACGAGTGCCCAAATATGGTGTATGATTATCCCTGCGCTATTGTCAAGTGAAAAAATAAACAATAATCTCAAAGTATTGTAATAACACTAAATAACGTAAAAAATTGTCTCTGGCATCTGCCTTGCTATTGAGGACCTGAACGAGGTCTATTTAATATGTATTTGATACACAATATATTTTTGATAATAGTAAACAACTCAACATGTGGAAATTATGTGGCACGGATCATCAGCGAGATGCCCTTATCGTACTACAGCAGAGATGATGTCCTGTCGCAAATATCAAAAGAATGGGAGGACATATGAGAACCGGTAGAACCAGAAACAGAAGTGTCGCGGGACTGATCGGCATGATTCTAGTCTTGGCAGTGTGCGGAGTTTCCTACTCGTTGCCCGGGTACCTCACTCAATTCACCGCGCAGTATGGGACGGCGGGTACGGCTTTGAGCACATGCCTGGTGTGTCACGCCGGATACCCGGCCAGAAGCCCGTCGATAAGCACCCTCAATCCGTATGCCAATGATTTTCTCAACGCAGGTTACGACTTTGTTGCAATCGAAGGACTTGATTCAGATGGAGATGGTTATACAAACATCGCAGAAATAGCTGCTCGGACGTTTCCGGGTGATCCGGCCAGTTTTCCGGCTCCAGCTCCTCCTCCGCCTCCTGCTGCCGACACCACTCCTCCTACGGTGACGGCATTCACCATACCCGCGACAGCTGCGGCGCTCACGATCTCCATCACGACCTTCACAGCAACGGATAACGTCGGGGTGACCGGCTATCTGTTGACCGAGACCGCAACAGCGCCTCTAGCCACAGCCGCAGGCTGGAGCGCGACAGCACCGGCCAGCTACACCTTTGCGTCAGCCGGGGCCAAGACTCTCTACGCCTGGGCAAAAGACGCGGCAGGAAACGTGTCAGCCGGGGTAAGCGCCACAGCGACCGTGACCGCCAGCTCGGACACCACCCGCCCTGTTGTGACGGCCTTCGTCGTTCCAACGACCTCGACTTCATTGACGGTCGCTATTACCACCTTCACCGCTAGTGACAATGTGGCAGTCACCGGTTATCTGGTGACCGAAACCGCTACAGCCCCCGCAGCAACGGCCGCAGGCTGGAGCGCGACAGCACCGGCCAGCTACACCTTTGCGTCAGCCGGGGCCAAGACCCTCTACGCTTGGGCAAAGGACGCGGCAGGAAACGTGTCGGCAAGCGTAAGCGCTTCCGTCAACGTTACGGCAACAACCCCTAACTCAACCTACCCGGGTATCCTCTCGAGAAATAGTGCTACCGGAGAAACTGCCGTCTGGTACATGAACGGGACGAGCATCACAGGAAGCGCCTATATCAATACCATTCCTTCCCCTTGGCAGATAGAAGGAGTAGGCGATTTCAACGGTGACGGCAAGCCGGATATTCTCTGGCGGCAGACTCAATCAGGAGATGTGGCTGCCTGGTACATGAACGGAGTGACGGTCACCTCAGGCGTCTCCCTTTCAGGGAACAGTGATCCCAACTGGCAGATTCGGGGCATAATGGTCACAGGTACCACGATCGGGAGCGGCACCGGCAGCGTTGCTGGTTCTGGGTCTGGCACGGGCAGTGGTTCGGGTACGACAGGTGGCGGATCGAGGCATGTGCGTGACTGATGCCCGATTAACCTGTTGAAATAAATTAAAGGTAAAGAGGGGAAGCCAATCGTCGCTGCGGGCGGTTGGCCTCTCTGTTTTCAGCATCCGGAATGTGATGACAAAATCCTGGAAATGAACCCAGAAAGAAGAGTATACCTTAGACATGCCAGGCATACTCGAGGGC
>DATKNH010000118.1 GCA_035541455.1 Syntrophorhabdales bacterium | reverse complement strand
CGGGGCTTGCAAACCAAATGCTCTGCCGCATAGCGGACAAGACCTTTGTCAGCTTCACAAAGACCAGTGAATATCTGAAGGGCAAGGTGGTTCACACGGGTAACCCGATACGAAGGAAGCTGCGAGTCGCTTCTGTGATCGCTTCTCTGCCAAGGACGGATGCCCTGTTCAACATATTCGTGTTCGGCGGCAGCCGGGGAGCGCGCAGCATCAACGAGGCAGTGCTCCTGCTCCTGCCATATCTTGAATCATACAAGAATACGGTCATATACCACCAGACGGGCAGGGATGATTACGAGAAGGTGAAAGGGGCATACGCAGCCGTGAAGATTCCACATGAGGTCTTTCCTTTCACGAATGAGATGGAGAGGTATTATGGCCTTTCGGACGTTGTGATTTCAAGGGCAGGCGCTTCAACGATCTTTGAGCTCGCTTATTTCAAGAAGGCCGCCGTGCTCGTGCCTTATCCGTTCGCTGCCGGAGGGCACCAGTGGAAGAATGCGGCCTGCGTGGAGGAAATCGGCGGTGCTTATGTGATCAGCAACGACGAGTTGACAGGGGAAAGGCTGAACACGGTCCTGAAAGAGCTCCATGAACGTCCGGACTTGCGTGCAAAGATGGCCCAGAATATGGGGACAATTTACGTGGAGAATGCGGAAGAACTGATAGTAAAAGGAATGGCAACCCATGTTTCGTAAGATCGAGAAAATACACTTTATCGGCATCGGCGGCATCGGAATGAGCGGCATTGCCGAAGTGCTCCTGAATCTTGGTTTCAAGGTGACGGGGTCCGACCTGCGTGAGACGGAGACCACTGAACGACTTGTCTCTCTCGGGGCCGAGATCTATTACGGCCACAAGGAAGAGAACGTGACCCAGGTGGATGTGGTCGTCGTCTCGTCGGCGGTCAAGTCTGACAACCCGGAAGTGAAAGCGGCAAAGAGCCGCTTCATCCCCGTCATACCGAGAGCGGAGATGCTTGCCGAACTGATGAGGATGAAGTACAGCATTGCCGTGGCTGGTGCTCACGGCAAGACGACAACAACCTCTCTTGTCGCCTCAATTCTCGATGCCGCGGGCTTTGATCCCACGTGCGTTATAGGAGGACGGCTCAACAGCCTCGGGACGAGCGCGCAGCTTGGCGGAAGCGAATACCTCGTTGCAGAAGCCGACGAGAGCGATGGGACCTTTCTTTTGCTCTTTCCCACAATCGCTGTTGCCACAAACATCGACTTGGAGCATCTCGATTTTTATAAAGACATCGAAGAGATCAAAGAGGCTTTCGTCAGGTTCCTCAACAAGGTGCCCTTTTTTGGCCTCGTTATTCTCTGCATCGACAACCCGGAACTACAGAGCGTGATCCCTTCTTTGAAGCGTAGATACATGACCTACGGACTTTCAAAGCAGGCAGATCTGAGGGCGGAAGTCACAAAACAGGAAGGTTTTACGACCAGCTTCAAAGTGACTTACAAGGGAACCGGGCTGGGCGAAGTGGTCCTTGCTACGCCCGGTATTCATAACGTGGTCAACGCGCTGGCAGCGATCGGGGTGGCCATCGAGCTTGACATCCCCTTCTCCACGGTGCAGGAAGCATTGAGCCGCTTTGCCGGGATCCACAGAAGGCTCGAAGTAAAGTGGCAGAAAGAATGGACCTTGATGGATGATTACGGTCATCACCCGACCGAGATCAGAGCGACTCTTGCTGCGATCCGCGATATCTGGAAGGGAAGAGTGATAGTCGCTTTTCAGCCGCACCGGTACACGAGGACCAAGGCTCTCCTCGAACAGTTCGTTACGTCCTTTAACGAAGCGGATCTGCTGATTGTTACGGAGATTTATGCCGCATCCGAAGAGAAGATCGAGGGCATCAGCGGAAGCGCCCTTGCGGAGCGCATCAGCAAGAGCGGCCACAAGAACGTACTCTTTGCGCCAACCAAAGATGACGTCGCGGAGACGATCCTCCGCATGGTGGCTCCGGGTGATCTGGTTATTACTCTCGGTGCCGGCGACCTTTACAAGATAGGTGAGAGGCTCATTGCGGAATGGAGTGGAAAGGAATCAGGGGCCAGGTCTTGATGAACGTTCCCATGAAGCGGTACACGTCAATGAAGGTTGGCGGACCTGCGGCGTACATGGTCTATCCGGCTGACTATGCCGATCTGGCGAATGTGATACGCGCGGCTGGGCGTAAAGGCATGGCGCATCGCTTTCTCGGCAACGGGACTAATGTCATCATAGGCGACAAGGGCATGAACGAGGCGATTATCAGGACAACGCGCATCGGCAAGGCGCACTTCAAGAAAACGATGGGTGGCGCCCTGGTGGAGGCCGCGGGGGGCATGTCGCTGGCGCGTCTCATACGGGAGACCGTCGACAAAGGGCTCTCGGGACTGGAAAAGCTTTACGGCATTCCCGGTACGGTGGCAGGCGCGATAAAGATGAATGCAGGGAGTTTCGGGGTTCAGATTTCGGATCACCTCGTTTCGGTGACCTACATGGACAGCTCGACCAGGATAAAGACGCGAAAAAAAGAAGAGTGCGGATTCGGCTACCGTACCTCCCTCTTTGCATCTACGGAGCCTATACTGAGCGCCCTGTTTGAACTCCACACGGGTAATGAGCACGAGCTCAGGAAGGAGATGGAACGCGTGTGGATAGAGCGGTGGAGGAAGCATCCGATGGAGTTTCCTTCGGCGGGATCAATATTCAAGAACCGAGGTGAGAATCCTGCGTGGCACTATATCGACAAAGCCGGCCTGCGAGGCCTTAGACTGGGCAACGCTGCCGTATCCGAGAAACACCCGAACTTTATCATCAACCTTGGAAATGCTACTGCGGCTGACATTGTGGGTCTCATGCGAAAAGTGAAGAAAGAGGTTTACGAGCAGACAGGCGTCAGGATGGAGCAAGAGGTCGAGCTCTGGGGCTGTGATGAATAGACAGGAACTGAAAGGAAAGAAGATAGGTGTCTTGATGGGTGGCCTTTCATCAGAAAGGGAAATTTCTCTGCGTTCAGGCAACGCCATCCTGGAGAGCCTTGTCCGCAGCGGCTACGGAGCGATTGCCGTTGATGTTGACAGGGATATTGCAAAACGGCTGCGCCAGGAAGCCATCGAGGTTGCCTTTATCGCTTTGCACGGCAGGTGGGGAGAGGACGGCACCATACAGGGGCTCCTCGAGATCCTCGGGATCCCCTATACCGGATCTGGCGTTCTTGGTTCGTCGGTCTCAATGGATAAAGCGATCATGAAGCTCCTGCTTAAGAGTCTCGGTGTGGCAACGCCTGAATACGTAGTCTGCAGATCACCCGAAGAAGCACATTTCCCGCTGCCTCTTGTGGTCAAGCCGGCACGCGAGGGTTCCACCATAGGGATATCGATTGTCAGGGAAGAAAAAGAAAAGAAGGATGCTTTGACAAGCGCGTTCCGTTTTGATAGCAAGCTACTGCTCGAAAGGTATATTGCCGGCAGAGAGATCACGATTGGCATCGTCAACGGTACTGCTCTCCCTGTCGTGGAAGTAAGGCCTGCCAGCGGCTTTTACGATTTCACTGCAAAATATACGAAAGGCATGACGGAATACCTTGTGCCGGCCAAACTCGACGAGCGTGTAGAAAGGGAAGCATATGACCAGGCACTTCGCATCTGGAACTCGTGGGAGCTCGCAGGATGCGTGCGCATAGATATGTTGCTCGATGGAGAGACCCCGAGCGTTATCGACGTGAATACTTCTCCTGGCATGACAGAGTCTTCGCTTGTTCCAAAAGCGTGGGCGCACCTCGGCAGGAGTTTTGACGAGCTCGTGGAAGAAATCCTGATGAAGGCAGGGCTCAAGGCGTGAAGCGATTGCCATTCTACCTCTTCATCATTCCTGTGTGTCTCCTGTCGGTTCTCACGGTTGCCTATGTATTTTCAAAAGACGAGCCGCTATTCTCACTCAAGAATGTGAGGATCAGAGGAGCGTCGCAGCTCTCGGACGGGGAAATCATGCAGAGAGCGTATCCCTTCCTCAAAGAGAGCATTTTCAACACGCAGGTGGACAAGGTCAAGGAAGCGGTGCTTGCCCATCCATTTGTACGAGAGGTTTCGATTAAGAGGCTCTATCCGTTCTCTCTTGTCATCGACGTGAAAGAGAAAGTGGCCTCCGCCCTCTGGGTGACTCCTGCAGGGGATATCCAGGTGCTTGATGAAACAGGTACAGCCTTCAGGCCTTTGTCAAAGGAAGATACCAGGCATCTCTTCGTGATACAGGCCAAGGACCAGGCTGCGGCCAAGAGCCTGTTCACTCAGGTCAGTGCATGGGTGGCCGACAAGTCAATCAAAAAGGATTCGATCTCCGAGGTTATTGACACGGACGGCAGCATCACGCTCGTCTACCTGGGGGACGGGGTCGAAGTCATTCTGGGGAAAGAAGATCAAAAAGCAAGACTGAAGCGGGCCACGGCAGTGCTTGAGGATGTTCGCAAAAGGGGACTTTTCATCCGGTGTATTGATGCACGTTTCGACAAAGGAGCAATTATAAAAGAGAGGAAGGGTTAGCATGGCGGAGGAGGGAAGCTTTCTTGTCAGTCTTGATGTAGGCACTACGAAGATATGTGTTGTCGTAGCGCGCATGATAGACGGGAAGGTCAACATAGCAGGGATAGGCTCCCACCCTTCCACAGGCTTGCGCAAAGGAGTGGTTGTAAACATTGACAGCACGGTCAATGCAATAAAGAAAGCAGTGGAAGAAGCAGAGCTGATGGCGGGCATAAAGATCAGCGACTGCGTTGCAGGCATCGCGGGGGCCCACATAAAGAGCTTCAACAGCAACGGTGTCGTGGCAATCAAAGAAAAGGAAGTCCGCAGGGATGATATCTCGCGGGCGATTGATGCCGGTAAGGCTGTGGCAATACCCGCAGACAGGCTGCTTATACACGTCATTCCGCAGGAATTCATCGTTGACGATCAAGACGGCATAAAGGACCCCATCGGCATGAGCGGGGTGAGGCTGGAAGTCCGGGTGCACATTGTAACCGCTTCAACAAGCTCTGCGGAGAACATTGTGAAATGCTGCTATCTGGCCGGCCTCTCCGTTGATGACCTCGTGTTGAGCCAGCTTGCCTCATCGGATGCCACGCTCACCCCCGAGGAAACAGAGATCGGCGTAGCGCTTGTTGACATAGGCGGAGGTACCAGCGATCTCGCTGTTTTTGCCAATGGCAGTATCAGGTATACGTCAGCAGTTGCACTCGGCGGTAATCACATCACGAACGACATAGCAATCGGATTACGGACGCCCGTCGAGGAAGCGGAAAAGATCAAGAAAAAGTACGGCTGTGCCATGTCAAAGATGGTCGGTGCCAATGAAACGGTGGAGGTGCCGAGCGTCGGAGGCAGGAAACCGCGAACTCTGACACGCAAGACCCTTGCCGATATCATAGAGCCGAGGGTTGAGGAGATTCTTACGCTGGTCAATGACGAGATCAGAAAGTCCGGCTGCGAAAAGCTTCTTGCGTCAGGGGTTGTGCTGACAGGAGGGTGCGCGAATCTTGAAGGGGTGGTCGAGCTGGCAGAGAGCGTCTTCGGCCTTCCGGTGCGTAAGGGCTCACCCGTCGGCATAGGCGGGCTGGTAGACGTGGTTAATAACCCTACCTATGCAACTGCCGTGGGTCTCGTTCTCCACGGGTTCAGAGAAAACAGAGGAAAAAAGGTCCGGTTTGAGCGCAGGGACATGTTCAAGATGCTACTCGACAAGCGGTTCATCAAGAAAGTAAAAGCGATGTTCAAAGATATATTCTAAGGAGGGACGATGGAAATGTTTTACATGGACGAGAGCAATGGTTTTTCCGCTAAGCTAAAAGTTGTCGGCGTGGGCGGCGGCGGCTGCAACGCCATAAACACCATGGTCAACGCAGGTCTCCAGGGCGTGGAATTCATTGCCATCAATACGGACGTCCAGACCCTCAACATGAATAAAGCGGCAGTAAAAATTCAGATAGGGAGCAAGCTGACCCGCGGACTGGGAGCCGGCGCCAATCCCGAAGTGGGCAGGCAAGCCGCTCTCGAAGATGCCGATCAGATTGCTGAATGCCTCAAAGGAGCCGATATGGTCTTTATCACCTGCGGCCTTGGCGGAGGCACGGGCACAGGTGCATCTCCCGTTATTGCCGACATCTCAAAGGAGATGGGCGCGTTGACTGTTGCGGTCGTGACCAAGCCTTTCCCTTTCGAAGGAAGGATGCGGGCCCTGCAGGCAGATGACGGACTGACCAACCTGAAAGCACGCTCCGATACGCTCATCACCATCCCGAACCAGAGACTTATGTCTATCGGCGGCAAACATATGTCGATCAAAGACGCGTTCCTGAAGGCCGATGAAGTTCTTCTTTACGCGGTGCGAAGCATATCGGATCTCATCATATCTTCGGGCCATATCAATGTGGACTTTGCGGATGTAAAGACAGTAATGAGCGAACGGGGTATGGCCATCATGGGCGTGGGCATGGGCACAGGTGACAAGCGCGCGGTCGAGGCTGCGCATAAGGCCATTTCAAGCCCGCTCCTTGAAGACATCTCTATTCACGGTGCAAAGGGTGTGTTGATCAACGTGACCGGGAACACGGACATGACGCTCCACGAAGTCACCGAAGCCTCTACGCTGATTCAGGAGCAGGCGCATGAAGACGCACGGGTCATCTGGGGACTTGTGTTCGACGAATCGATGGAAGATTCGGTGCGGATCACGGTGATCGCCACCGGTTTTGGCGACGAAGTGGCGCAGGCGCAGGAGAAGCCGGAGAAACCTGAAAAGATACGACGGGAAAATCTCTTTTTCGAAAATGGAACAATACCTGCCTTCGTAAAGAAGAACGTGAAGATTGATTACAGGGAAGCAAAACCGAAACATACGTCCATCGATCTTGACGATGATCGGTACGATATCCCCACGTTCCTCAGGAAGCAGGCAGATTAGGCTTCCGGATTGATACGGAGGACAAATAGGAGACGAGAACATGAGCCTTCCAAAGTACATGGAAAAGTACATGGAACTGCATATGGAACATCACATGAAGAGGAAAGGGGCGCAATCAGGAAGAACTGGGCCGGAAGAGTGCCTGTCTGTGTCGCCTATCCCAATACTTACTTTATCGGCATGTCAAACCTTGCCGTCCACCAACTATACAAGACACTCAACGCTTTCCCCGGAGTCGTCTGCGAGCGTGTTTTTCTCGAAGCAGTAGACACCTCTGCGTCAGAGCACGGACTCCAGGCCAGGTCTGTAGAGAGCGGCAAACCCCTCAACGCCTTCGAGATCATCTTTGTCACATTCTCTTTTGAAATGGATTACGTCAATGCAGCGATCCTGCTCGCTCAGGCTCGGCTCGGGCCGCTGGCCCAGGAACGCAGGGACGGCGATCCACTCGTAGTCGGAGGCGGGATATGCGTGATGGCAAATCCGGAACCGTCCGCCGGGCTCTTCGATCTTCTTATCATGGGGGATATAGAAGCGACTATTCCTCTATTTATCGAGAGCTATCTGAAACATCGGGAAAAAAGGCGGAATGAGCTGATCGAAGCGTTAAGTGATCCGGCGTGGATGTACAATCCTTCCCATCTCACGGTCTCGTACAGCGAGACCGGCACCATTGCTGGATTTGAGCCGGCTTCTTTTCACGTGGAAATCGAGCGCTACAAGGGCGGACATTTGGCCACGTCCGCCGTCATGACAGAACAGACCGAGTTCTCGAATATGTTCCTGGTCGAAGGGACAAGGGGCTGTCCTTCCCGGTGCCCCTTTTGCCTTACAGGAGCTATCAGGCCCTTCATCTACGACCGTTTTCCGGCCGTGGATGAGCATGTGCAGGACGTGGGCATCATCGGCGGTGGCGTCTCTTTTCATCCAAGGCTGGTCGACCTGATCAAGGAACTGAAGAAACGCGGGTTGCGTCCGCATCTACCTTCTCTCAGAATGGATGAGGTGCCGTTGGACGCGATCGAGCTCGTCAGCGAGGAAGTGAAGACCCTGACCTTTGGCATTGAGGCTGCAGCAGAGAGGCTGCGAAAATCGATTGGCAAACCGATCACAGATCATGAGATCTATGAACGCATCGAAGCAATCATGTCTCTGAAATCTTTCCATCTGAAGCTCTACTTTATGGTCGGGCTCTACGGAGAAAGCTTGAAAGACGTGGAGAAGATCGTCGAAATGGCGAAGCACATCATGCACCTCATGATAATGCACGGGGCGAAACGGGGAAGCGTAGGCAGCATCACTGTCCACGCGAGCCCATTTATTCCCAAGGCGGCGACGCCCTTCCAGTGGCTGCCCATGGATGACGTTGATGCTCTTAAAGAAAAACTGAGCATATTGAAGCGGGGTCTCGGCAAGGCTGCCAATACGTATTTCACCCACGAATCGGTCAAGTACAGTTTTCTCCAGGCTGTATTGGCGCGGGGAGACAGGCGAGTCCAGGAGATCATCCTGTCATTGGCCCGGGGCGCGAGCCTTGCGAAAGTTCAGAGAGAGAGCCTCCTCAACCTCAACTTTTACGTGGCCCGAGAACGGCCTCCGGACGAGCGCTTTCCCTGGGATTTTATCACCGGGGGAAGAGAAAAAGCTAAACTGCGCAAGCAGCTTGAAGTAGCGTTGTCCAAGGCTTAGAGAATAGTGAGCAGTCAGCAGCGACTTGTGCGCAGGGCCAAACAGGGATTGCATTTCAAAGAATTGGTATTATTTTCATCATAGGGGAGCTGTCATGACATTTAGAGAGAGAGTTGCACAGGCAGTCCAGGAGCTCGTGCCGAGGCTGGAAGAGCTCGCTGAGGGGCATGTCGAGCTTATGGATCTTGACGAAGAAAAAGGAGTGGTGACACTGAAATTGATAGGAGGCCGTTTGCACTGATGTGGCGAATTCGCCCTCGGTCTGTGGGCAGAGAAGCTGTTGAAAGAAAAGGTTCCGGAAGTAAAAGACGTGGTGGGAATCGACGCTTCTTTTATTGCACTGCAGGAATTGAAAAGCAGTTGAGTGGTTGATTTCACTGCTCAACCACTCAACAATGCAACCCGTTAACGGTCACTTAGGTTCAGTCGGATACTTGGCGGCGGTCCATTCTGACCAGCCGCCCTTCAAAAAATACGCTTTGGTGAACCCCCGCATCTTCATGATCCGCGCCAAACTGGCGCTGGTCCCATTGTCGGGTCAGTCGCAGTAAAGAACAAGCATTTTGTCTTTTGGATATTTATCCAGCCATTGCCCCGGTTTCATGGGGTCTTCGCGAACTGCAGACTTGAGCTTGGTACTGCTTGCGTTCCACTCTTGGGGCAGTCGCAGGTCAATGAGCGTCAGGTCCTGCTTGCCCAGCAGTGGCAACAGTTCTTCCTTGGTTATCTTGTCTGGCTCGGGTAGTGCAGCGGCGAGCATAGCCTTTCCGGCAATGAGCCACAAGCACGCGAGGCCGATCAGAATTGAAGCACATTTGTTTTTCATGCTGCTCGTCTCTACTTCTTAGGTTCGGTCGGGTATTTGGCGCCCGCCCATTCTATCCAGCCGCCTTTCAGCGCATACACTTTCGTATAACCTTTTTCCATGAGTTTCGACGCCACACTGGCGCTCGTCGCTTCGCTGTGTCAGGAACAGTAGAATACGAGAGTCTTGTCTTTCGGGTACTTCTCCATCCAGGATTCGACTTTCATCGGGTCTTCCCGAATCGCCCCCTGTATCATGAGGGTTTCTTTCTCCCAGTCCCCGGAAGCGCGTACGTCGACGACAACGACGTCCGGCTTGCCAAGGAGTGGTTTCAATTCTTCCTTGGTCATCCTGGGAACTTTGTCTTCGGCCCGCACAACATCGCCGAACAGGGCCACTCCGATCACCGCAATCCAGAGAAACATCCCATATTGAACCAGCCTTTTCATTCATACCCCCTAGAGTCGCAACGTGTACAGCACTAAATTACTCTTAATTATAATGCATAGTACTTTACAAGTAAACTATTTATGGTGCTCGCGTCGCCTCCTCGCTCTGCGTAGCCGCCCGAGCCTCCCCCTCTCGCTCGCCGTGCTCGCTAGGGGTAGATTGCCGCGGGCTTGCACGTGGAAATCTATGACAAGCATAAAGGCTTGACTTTACAGTTTTTTTGTCTATAATAATAGGGCTTTGGAGGTGAGACAATGGCACTCGGACTGATTGGCAAAAAGCTTGGAATGACACAGATTTTCGCACAGGACGGCACAATTATCCCGGTAACCGTAGTTCAGGCCGGACCTTGCCGTGTGGTACAAAAGAAGACTGCAGAACGCGACGGATATGATTCTTTCCAGATAGGTTTTGACGAGATCAAGAAGCTCAACCGCGTGAATAAACCGAAGGCAGGACACTTTAAGAAGGCGAATGTGGCTCCTACGAGAAAACTGGGCGAATTCAGGGTCACCGCAGAAGAATTGGGCAGTTTTGAAGTGGGTAGTGAAATACCCGTGGATATCTTCAAGCCTGGAGATTTTGTGGATGTTTCCGGTATCTCCATAGGAAAAGGTTTTGCCGGTGTCATCAAGCGGCATGGCTTCGGCGGAGCTCCCGGCGGACACGGTACACACGAGTTCTTCAGACACGGGGGCTCGATCGGCGCCAACACGACCCCTGCGCACGTTCTGAAAGGCATGAAGATGCCGGGACACCTTGGTGCCCAGAAGGTTACTGTGCAGAACCTCAAGGTGGTGGAAGTGAGAGGCGATACGAACATTGTAATGATTGAAGGTGCGATTCCGGGACCGAAACAGAGCTACGTCATCATCAACAAGGCAGTAAAGAAATCCGGCTGAGCTATTTTGCCAAAGCAGAGCATATGTGGTTAGTAAGTTATCCCTCGTCGTACCATATGTCAGAAAGTACAAAGGCGAGTTTGTTCAGGGCGTAGTAACCCTCGTACTCGCCTCATCCTGCTCAGCGGCAATCCCTTTTCTCATCAAGAACGCTGTGGACGCGCTCCAAGTGGGGCTGCGTACACGTCTCCTCCACATCATAGGACTTGCCTCCCTGCTTGCATGCGCACAGGCCTTTCTGAGATGGCGCTCAAGGATGAAGATCCTAAACAGCGCCCGAGAAATAGAATACGAACTGAGGCGCGATTTCTACACGCATATAATCTCGCTTCCCTACAGCTTCTTCAAAGAGCATCATCGGGGCGACCTCATCGCCCGGGTAATGAACGACATAATCAACGTGCGCATGATGGTCGGCATGTCGATTCTTCACTTTTCAAGCACGGTGGCAACGACGCTCCTGTCGCTGATTATGATGATTCGGATCAATGCGCTCATCGCCGTGCTCGCCATCCTTCCTCTCTGCCTGCTCTTTGTGCTGGTCAGGGGATATATGGAAAAGCTCCATACGATCTTCAAGGACGTGCAGGATACCTACGGACGGCTTTCAAAGGGTGCCAACGAAGTGCTCAACGGAATCAGGCTTGTGAAGAATTATCTGCTGCACAGCGAAGAGCAGAGACGATTTGAGGCACTGAATCGCGAGTACATGGAGAAGAATCTCGCTTCGACGCGTCTATGGGGCATCATCTTCCCTGCGATTGGATTTCTCGGGGGCATGGGTACTCTGGTGGTGATGTGGGTGGGCGGCTATTTCCTGATGTACGGGAAAATCACACTGGGGGACTTCATTGCGCTCAACGCATACTACACGATGCTGATGTGGCCGGTAGTGGCTCTCGCCTGGATTATGAACCTGTATCAGCGGGGCGTTGCGTCGCTTAAACGACTCGAAGAGATTCGTGCGTATCAGGTTGAGTCGGAACTCGGGGCGAACCCCGAACACCTCAAGGGGCACGTTGAGTTCAGCCACGTGAGTGTCACAAAAGGGGAGCGCCGGATCCTCAACGATGTGAGCTTTGCGGCGACGCCGGGGGAGAAGCTTCTGCTGATAGGCCCGACAGGCAGTGGCAAGACGACTGTTCTGAACCTCATTCTCGGTCTCGAAAACGGCTCTGAGGGCGCAATACGCATAGATGGTCTGAACGCTGACCTTCTCTCACCTTCGGCGCGAAGAGGACGTATTGCGACTGTACCGCAGGAACCCTTCCTCTACTCCCTGCCCATAAGAGAGAATATCTTTTCGAATGATCTGGTGCAGACGATTATCAATACCGTTGGCTTGCAAGAGGAGATCGACAGGTTCGAGCAGAAGTTGGAGACGGTTGTTGGTGAGCGCGGCGTGATGCTCTCGGGCGGTCAAAAGCAGAGACTAACCATAGCGCGGGCATTGGCCGCAAAGCCGGACATCCTGCTCCTCGATGATCCCTTTACGCACGTGGATGGCTACACGGAGCACTTGATCTGGGAGCGGATATGGCCGCTCATCAAAGGGTTGACCGTGATCATCACATCAACAAGGCCGGTACCAATTATCTATGTAGACAGGGTAGTTGTCTTGTCCGAAGGAAGCGTTATCGAGGAGGGGAATCCGACAGAGCTTCTTGCCAGAAGCCATTATATGAAGCTGCTCTACGAAGTGAAGGCCGCACGTGGATAAAGGCATCATACGGGATTTCCTCGTCACATATATAGTAAAGTTTAGGAGAACTGCGCTTCTCTCGCTCGCGCTCATGCTTCTTACTGCCACGGCAAGAATGGCGCCACCCTACATCCTCAAGATAGCTATCGACAGATTCATAGCGCGCCAGGACTTCTACGGTCTCAGCCTCATGGCAGTCTGCTATCTTGCCTTCATCGGCATGGAATATGGAACTCTCTATTTTCAAATCTACACCACGCAACGCTTCGGCCAGAACGTCATAAAAGAGATGCGGCTCGCTACATTCGCCCATCTTTTGTCCCTCCCGGTACCTTACTTTGATAAGACCCCTCACGGCAAAAGCCTCAATTACCTGACCAGCGATATGGAGAATATCAATGAGTTCATTACGTCCGGGATTGTGACTACGCTCGCGGATCTGATCACCATCGTCGGCATCTTAGGTGTTATGGTATACCTGAGCCTACCGCTGACTGGCGTGGTCTTCCTTTTCTTCCTGATCCTTTTCCTGGTGACAAATTCTTTCCGGAAGCGCTTTTCGACTGTCTACCGGGACGCGAGAGAGGGCGGCTCGGAGATGAACGCATTCCTCCAGGAGAGCTTTGCAGGGATGTATGTTTCAAAAGTATTCAACCGGAAAGATGCAGAGATAAGTGCTTTTGATGTAAGAAACCGGCATTACATCGAGGCGTTCAAGAAGGTGACCTTTTACCTGGCACTCTATTTTCCCCTTGTTGAATTCATCGGGGTATTCTCCGTACTCGCTCTTCTCTGGGCCAGCGGGCAGTTATTGATTCTCTACGGTTTCGGTGCCATTACGTTCGGCACCATCGTTGCGTTCATAGAATACTCGCAAAAGCTGTATAATCCGATCAGAGACCTGAGCGAAAAATATAATCTTTATCAGAACGCATTTTCGAGCCTGGAGAAGCTGCACAACCTTCATAACCTGGAGAAGGAGCGCCACGAAGGCGATGAGACGCAGGTGAGAGGCGACATTGTCTTGAAAGATGTGTGGCTTTCCTATGAGAAGGACGACGTGTACGCCCTCAAGGGGATAAGCCTTGCAATTAAGGAAGGAGAGCGCGTCGGCGTCGTGGGCCTGACAGGCTCAGGAAAAACGTCGCTCATCAATCTGCTGCTCGGTTTCTACAAGCCAACCAAGGGAGAAATCAGCATCGGGGGAAAAGGGATGGAGCATTACTCCCTTGGGGCCATACGTAAAGCGTTCGGGATTGTCTCACAGGACGTCTTTATATTCCCAAGGACGATCAGGGAAAACCTCTTCATGGCTGGTGAAGAAGCTCCTGCGCGAGAGCTGAGCCCCATCTTGAAAGGTTTTTGCGGAGAGGATTTGCACAAAACCATAGCAGAAGACGGTGTCAACCTTTCAGAAGGTGAAAAGCAGCTCATTTCGATTGGCCGAGTGTTGGCGTACAAGCCGCGCTATCTCATCCTTGACGAGGCTACAAGCAGGATCGATCCTTACCTCGAAGCACGTGTGAGGCAGGCATTGAACAATGATTTTCCTTCAGCCACCTGGATAGTGATAGCACATAGTATGGCAACCATGGCGGAGATGGACCGGATATTCGTGATACACGACGGGCGGATCGCGGAAAGCGGCACTCATGGGCAACTCATGGATGAGGGTGGGATCTACAGTCACCTCTATTCGATTTACGCAGGCCGACATTCGGCCGAGAAGGAGAAGCATGCCTATGAAGATCTACGTGGTCAGACATGGCGAAACGGCGTGGAATAAGGAGGAAGTATTCAGAGGCCGTAAAGATGTTCCTCTGAATGACAGAGGCGTAGGGCAGGCTGAGCGCACCGGACGCTTCTTTGCCGGCAAAAGGATCTCCCTTATCTGCTCGAGTCCCCTTTCGAGAGCAAGGCAGACCGCTTCCGAGATAGGTAAGTCTTGTAATGTGGCGGTCAAGGTAGATGACGCGTTTATCGACATGGACTTTGGTCGCTGGGAGGGGCTTTCCCTTCCAGCCGTTCGAAAGGCCTTCCCCGAATCGTTCGAGACATGGAGGAATAACCCGCACCGGTTTTGCATCGAGGGCTCTGAGACACTGACCCGGGTGAGAAGTCGCTCTATGAAAGGGCTCAGACAGGCGATCAGCACTGTTCCGAAGGACGACCCCTCGGAACCTGTCATCATCATAGTAACGCACCGGGTGATCTGTAAGCTGCTGGCCTTGCATTTTCTCGGCGTGTCCAACCGCTTCTTCTGGAAAGTGAAATGTGACCCTGCGAGCATCACCCTTGCCGAACAGGCGGGAGGGGAAATGGTTCTCTCGATGCTGAACCAGACGTTGCATTTGCAGGAGCCTTCGGACAATATGGAGTATCGTGATTTTTGAAACGCGGTACCGAAAACTGTTGACACTTTGTATGCAATAATTTAGAGTAGATGGGCATGTGAATCTTTTTATAAGCCCTAAAAAAGTTCAAGGAGGTAGTACATGAGGTTCATACATGAACACAGACTCCCTATGGTCTCATTTCTTCTTTGCCTCATGGGATTGTTCCTGGCGCCTGCAGTCTTTGCCGGCGAGGCTGATATTGTCCTGCCCGATCTGACCAAAGTCCAGTTCACGGTCCTCGGAGGCTCGTTGGGCGGGCTGTCGATCATGTATTTCGGTTTACTGATCTGTATCATCGGCCTGATTTTCGGCTTGATCCAGTCGAACCAGACCAAGAACTTACCGGCCCATAAATCAATGCTGGATGTCTCCGACATTATATGGGAGACCTGTAAGTCCTATCTTGCCCAGCAGGGAAAATTCCTCGTCATCCTCTGGGTCCTCATTGCCATCTGCATGGTCTACTACTTCGTCGGCCTGCAGAACGCACCTTTCGGCAATATGGTCATTATCCTTTTCTGCTCTATACTCGGTATCCTCGGGTCCTACGGTGTTGCCTGGTTCGGCATGAGGATCAACACGAGAGCCAACTCACGAACGGCGTTTGCGGCGCTGAAAGGCAGACCGGTTGACGTAGTGGCCATCCCCATGCGCTCCGGGATGAGCGTTGGTCTTCTTCTGGTGAGCGTCGAGCTTTTCTTCATGATCTGCATCCTGGTCTTTCTGCCCAGGGAAGTGGTAGGACCCTGCTTTATCGGCTTTGCCATCGGCGAGTCCCTCGGCGCATCCGCGCTCCGTATCTGCGGCGGTATCTTCACCAAGATCGCCGACATCGGCTCTGACCTGATGAAGATAGTCTTCCATCTCCCCGAAGATGACCCGAAGAACCCTGGTGTCATTGCAGACTGTACGGGCGACAACGCAGGCGACAGCGTCGGCCCGACAGCGGACGGCTTCGAAACCTACGGCGTCACGGGTGTTGCCCTTATCGCCTTTCTTGCTCTGGCTCTCGCAGGGAACCCGCTCATGGGCGGGACCCTTATCATCTGGATCTTTGCCATGCGTATTCTGATGATCCTTACGTCTCTCGTTTCCTATTTCATCAATCAGGCAGTCACGATAGCCAAATACGGGAACGTCAAAAAGTTCAACTTCGAACATCCGCTTACCAGTCTCGTCTGGATCACCTCTGCAATCTCGATTATCGTGACCTTCTGGGCAAGCTACACGCTGCTCGGTGATCTGCCCGATCCAAAATACGCTTCTCTATGGTGGGCGCTCGCCATAATCATCAGCTGCGGTACCATAGCCGGCGCCCTTATTCCCGAGTTCACCAAGGTCTTCACCAGCACCAGCTCCCGCCACGTGCAGGAAGTTATGGCCTCGGCCCGCCAGGGCGGCGCCTCCCTTGATATCCTCTCCGGTTTCGTCGCGGGTAACTTCTCCGCCTTCTGGGAAGGGTTGACCATTCTGGTCCTCATGCTCGTCGCCTATCTGGTCTCCTTCAACCCATCCATACAGGCGCTTATGCCTAAAGAATTTGCCTTTGCCGCGCCTGTGTTCGCGTTCGGTCTTGTGGCCTTCGGGTTCCTCGGCATGGGTCCCGTGACGATTGCGGTGGACAGCTTCGGCCCGGT
>DATKNH010000117.1 GCA_035541455.1 Syntrophorhabdales bacterium | reverse complement strand
ATAACGAGAAGGGGGAACGTATGCACGGAAAAGTTCGTTACCTGTTGGCGCTTGTAGCTTTTCTTTTTATGGCAGCAGGATTTCTCGGAGAAACTGCGGCACTTGCGGCCGGTCCCGTCGATATCACGTTCTCACTTGATTTCATCGTCCTGGGACGTCATGCGCCGTGGTACGTCGCACTGGACAAGGGCTACTACAAGGAAGAAGGGCTGAACGTAAAGATCATACCGAGTCAGGGGACAGCGCAGGTGATGCAGTCTGTTGAATCCGGTTTAGCTGAGATCGGACTCATCGATGTGCCGGGACTCGTGCTCGGCCGCGCAGCAGGCGCAACCATCAAGATGGTCGCGGTTAATTATCAGAAATCTCCTTATGCTGTGTTCTCCCTTGACCCTGGAGCAAATGTGACGAAGGTCACTGATCTGAAAGGCCTGGAGATGGGTAGCAGCGCCGGCAGTTTTGTCCCCAACATCATCAAAGGTTTCATGAAGATGAATGGTGTCGATCCCTCCACACTGAAGGTGGTCAATGTGGCGCCTGCTGCCAAAGCGACCATGCTTCTCAGCGGTCAGCTCAAATCGATCGAGTTTTTTGTCATGTCCAAGCCTGGACTGGAGCGCGAGGTCAAAGGCGCAACGGTCAAGACCTTTCTCCTGGCTGATCACGGCCTGGTTCTCTATTCGAACGGCATTGGCGCAAAAGAAGAGTATCTCAAGAAAAATCCTCAGATCATGAAAGGCTTTGTCAAGGCCAGCTTGCGAGGCTGGAAGGATGCTCTGGCCAATCCGTCCGAGGCCGCTGACCGCCAGATGAAATATGCCAAAGGGCTCGACCGCAATGCGATTATAGCTGAGCTTGCTATCCTGAAGGATCTGGCCGTTGTACCCGATACGCAGAAGAACGGCCTCGGCTGGTTCTCTCCGGCCAAAATGAAAACAAGCCTTGATTTCGTGCTTACGAATCTGGATGTAGCGGGTACTCATCCGAAGGTGGAAGACCTTTACGCGACCGGCTTTCTGCCAGAGCCGCCTATTCTTCCGTAGGAGCTGCTGAGGGGCTGATCAGGAAAGCTCGTCATGTCGGGAAACGGCGGTGGAACAAAAAGTGGCGCGCCCTTTGGCCGCGCACAGAACGTTCGCAAGGTCTTCCAGAGGCGCGACAACAAAGAACCTCTGGTTGTTATCGACGGCATATCGTGTGAGATAGAGCAAGGCGAGCTCGTCTCTTTTCTCGGCCCCAGCGGATGCGGAAAGACCACCCTGCTCCGGATATTCGCCGGACTCACTGATGCCACGGAGGGCACGGTGCAGGTCCGCGGAGAAGACGTGGTCGGTCCACAGCCCGATTTCGGCTTCGTCTTTCAGACACCCAATCTCATGCCATGGCGAACGGTGCTCGACAATGTCCTCTTCCCCATGGAAATACTGAAGAAGAATGGTCCGGATGCGCGGCGCAGGGCAATGGAACTGCTTGAACTCGTGGGCCTGGGCGGCTTCGAGAAGAACTGGCCGAACCAGTTATCCGGCGGCATGCAGCAACGCGTTTCTCTCTGCAGGGCTGTGATCCACAAGCCTTCGTTCTTGCTCATGGATGAACCTTTCGGCGCGCTCGACGAGCTCACCCGGATGGGGATGAATGACCTGCTCCTGAACATACGGAAAGTCACCAACGTAACCATCGTGTTCGTGACACACAGCATCACAGAGGCCGTCTACCTTTCCGACCAGGTCCTTGTCTTCACGCCCCGCCCGGCCAAAATAGCGGTTCACATGCGGGTGGATTTCCCCTACCCTCGTTCGTCGGAAGTACGGTACACGCCGAAATTTTGCGAGTTCCAGATGAGCGCATCCGTGGCTCTTGGTGTTACGGACGGCGCATGTTTGGTCCGCGGAGACTGACGCGATGAACAGTCAGCATCTTTCGAGGATTTTCTTCCCCGCCGCGGGCATCGTCCTGGTAGTAGGAATCTGGCAGTTGTACGTAACGCAGTTCTCAGTTTCTACAGTGGTGCTGCCGGGGCCGTCTCTCGTGGTTCATTCAATGGTAAACCAGTATAAACTGCTATTGTCGGAGGGCTGGGTTACCTTCAAGGAATGTCTTTACGGTTTTCTGCTTGCCATGGCGCTCGGGATTCCAATCGCCGTGGCGCTGACAAGCTCTCAGATTCTGAACCTCACCTTCTATCCGCTTATCGTCGCCACCCAGTCTATACCCAAGGTCGCTGTGGCACCCATCATACTTGTCTGGCTCGGAACAGGGTTAGAGTCGAAACTGGCAGTTGCCTTCCTGGTTGCGTTCTTCCCGGTCGTTGTGGACACGGCTGCAGGGTTACGGTCGACACCGGAAGAATTGCTCGATCTCGCCCGCGCTCTTCGCGCATCAAGACTTCAGATCTTCATGAAGATCCAGTTTCCCGCTGCGCTGCCTTTCGTATTTTCAGGCGCCAAAGTCGCTGTGACGCTGGCCGTGATAGGAGGCGTCATAGGGGAATTCGTGGGATCTACCGAGGGCCTCGGGAATCTGCTCATGGTAGCAAACTCCCAGATAAACAGCCCGCTGGCGTGGGCATCGCTGGTTGCGCTGAGCGTACTGGGTATTCTTCTCTTCGGGGCAGTGGCCCTTGCCGAACGACTCCTGATGCCATGGGTCAAAGAAAACCGTCACGGCTAGCGAGATACAGCGGCGAGAAAATTCTAAATCCTAATTTCCAATATCTAAACAATACCAAATCACCGAAATCCAAACCGAACTGAACTGCGGCCCCTGGTTTGGAACATTTGATATTTGAAATTCTTGCGGGCACGCGTGAGAATACGCTTGAAGCCGAATCGGTTGTCTATATCTTTTCTATCTCAGCTACGTCTTCCGCAATCAATTTCCAGTTAGCGCCTTTCAAGTTCATATCCAGCTGCTCGGTTCTTGTTGCGCCCGCAATCACTGACGGCACCCACGGGTGTGCGAGCAACCACGCGATAGCCAGTTCACTGACCGTGTGGCCCCGCGCCTTCGAAAACGCCTGCAGTTTTTCAAGCCTGTCCCAATTCGTATCTGTTATGACACCGTGGTACAGCTCGCTGTATGCCTTCAGTTCAGGTTCCCCTTCGGCAGGAGCTTTTGGCTTTTCGTCACGCTTGTATTTTCCTGTCAGAAATCCTCCGGCCAGAGGCCCCCAGGGGATGATGCCCACGCCGTGTGCTTTGCAGCAGGGCACCAGTTCCCGCTCAATCTGCCGTTCGAAAAGATTGTATCTCGGTTGAACCGTAATAAAGCTGTTCAGGTTGTTGGCATGCGACGTCCACATCGCCTCTGAAAGCTGCCATCCATCAAAATTGGAGCAGCCTATATAGCGCACCTTGCCCGACTTCACTATGTCGTCTAGGGTGCGGAGCGTCTCCTCAATCGGTGTCGTCGGATCAGGCCAGTGCATCTGATACAGGTCGATATAATCCGTCTGCAGTCTTTTCAGGCTCGCCTCCACCGCCCTCATGATGTACCAGCGCGAGCCACCGCGATCATTGGGTCCTTCGCCCATGGGCTGGCCATATTTGGTGGCAATTATCACCTCGCTTCGTCGTCCCTTCAGTGTCCGGCCGATATACGCCTCGGACTTTCCCATGTCGTACCAATCCGCAGTATCGAGATAATTGATCCCCAAGTCCAAAGCGTGGTTTAAGACAACGGTTGAACGCTGTTCGTCGAGCCACCATCCAAAGTTGTTCGCTCCCAGTCCGAGGACGGATACTTTGAGCCCAGATTTACCAAGATTGCGGTATTCCATCACGTCTCCCCTTCTTCTTCCGTCATCTTTTTAATTCTTATTTCGTTTTTCGCCGGAGCCGCCAGCGCGAAAAAGCTATAGCTTAGTTCCCTTCTTTAGCTAAAGTGCTCCTTGCATCGACTGTTATTTGGTATTCTATCTTCCCTCTTCCAAGCCCGAAGGGCGATCTTCCCCCCTTCGGGGACTTCGCATCTTCCCAGCGAAGCGGTCTAGTTCAGATCATTGCAGTAACATCTACCTCGAAGAGAGCGTCCGGATGTTTGAGACTGTTCAGTGTCATAAAGGTACTCACCGGAGGTTTCTCAACGAGATATGGCGCGTGCTTCTCATAGTACTCAACCTCTGCCTTACGCATTCTGGGATAGTTGTCAAGATTGCTGAGAAGCATAAACGTCTTGACCATCTTATTCATGGAGCTGCCCGCCTGTTCCAGCGCCGCCTTAACCTTGTCAAAGGCTCTGCTTACCTGCTCTTCGAAGACAGTCGTCTCCATCTTTCCCGTTTGCGGGTTTGACCCGTCACAACCAGATAGAAAAAGAAGCTTACCCGCTGTAGCGCTGTTCGAGGCTTCCTTGTTGCTCCCGAAATATTCCGTTCCCCAACCTGGCGCCTTCTTATCAACAATGCCAAAGCCTTCCACCTCCACCAGAAATTCCGGAAGCGCCAGACTGCTCGCGTTGATGACAGTGCTGGCAGGGGGATTCTTTGTCAGGGCCGGTGCATGCTTGCGGAAGAACTCCCGCTCCACTTCCCGATAGAGCGCATAGTTCCGGACATCTTTCAGCAGCACGTAGGTCTTTACCAGATTCTCCAGTGACCCGCCGGTTTCCTCCATGCCCGCTTTGATCTTCTCCAGCACTATCAATGTCTGCTCTTTGAAATCCATGGTTTCGGTTTTCACGGTATCGTGATTAAGGGCCTCGCAGCCCGAGATGATGACGAGATTGCCAACCACTTCGGTTCGAGCAAATTTGGGATGCTCCTTTGGCACGTGCGGGTAGGCCAGTTTCTTGCCACCCCAGGCCTCGCTGTAATACGTAACTTTCCAGTCAGGCGCATTTCTGTCGAGGACGCCGATTACGTCCATCTCGAGCAGGAACTTGGGGCGTGCCAGGGAAAGGGGTGCGATGAACGTGCTTGCCGGCGGATTCTCCACAAGGTGAGACGCATTCTTCAGGTAGTAGTCCACCTCTGTCGTGCGCATGGCTTTATAGTCAGTCTGCCGTTTCACGAGCATAAGGGTTTTCACAATATTGTCCATCGAGCTTCCGGCTTCCTCCATGGCAAGTTTCACCTTGTAGAGAGCCATGTTCATTTGATCCACAAATTGTTCCGATGTCGGTTTGCCCTCTATGGTGTCCTGCCCGGTACAGCCCGAGACGAAGATAAGGTTTCCCACTACTATGCTGCGGGCAAATTTGGGATGTTCCTTTGGCACGTGCGGGTAGGCCAGTTTTTTCCCTTCCCAGAATTCAGGATAGTATTTGACGTCCCAGTTCATAGTCTTGCCCTCCTCCCTTTTCGTCTTATCTTTTCGTTACTCATCTTCCTGCGAACTAGCGCCCCACATGGTGCTGCTTACACCGAGGAGACCTCCTGCGGAAACTTGTGGAGACAGGGGCTCGCTCCATTCTCTGTAACCAGGTAATTATCGCAAACCGAGACCCAGAGCCTGTCGGAGCCGATAGCAGGATGCACGACGATATTCATGCCTGCTTTGAGCTTCATCGGCTCATCGTCCCTGATTGCGGGCCGCTCCACCAGATCATATCCCTGGCCGTGGGCGTAGAGACGCGTCTCCTGTGTCTTGCCGTGACGCACCAGAAACTCATTATTCGCATCCCAGATTGTCTTTGTGTCAGCGCCCGGCTTGAGCAGCTTCAGTGAAACCTGCTGGGCCTCGCAACAAAGTCTGTACGCCTCGGAGAGCTCTGCAGGTACATTGCCTGTAAAAAAAGCGCGGCCAAGTTCTGCATACATGCCGCCCGGCCCGTTCACCTCGATCAAAAGACTGAACGCCTCATTCTCTTTCAGGGTTCTGTTCTGGTGCTGTCGCTTCTGGTACGTTGGAGGACGCCCGAGCGGACCGGAGCCCGCAAGAACAAGCTGTTCCTCGCTTCCGAGAAGTGTTGCTTTATGAATGACGTCCGCAACTATCTCGAAGACCTTGCGCCCGGGTTTGATTATTGTTTTCGCATAGGTCATGACTTCATCCTGCAGCGCGCAAGTTTTTTTGATGAGGTCTATCTCCTCGGAGCTCTTGACAGCTTTGATCTCATCCACCATGTCCGTTGCATTGACGAACGTTGCTTCCGGCATGCGCTTCATCAGATATTCGTAGAAGGCGTAGGATATTCTGCCCTCGCCGATCATACCTATCTTACGCTTCTTGTCCTTTTTGAGCGTCTCGATAACGAGGTCTGCATCGTAGGTGGTGCTGTAATTGATGCTCGGGAAGTAAGGCGCACTCAACCTGGCTTTCACGCCGCGAAACTGCCATGCCGGGGGACCCATATCTCCAGGGGGCCTGCCGCCGCTGGTGATGGTGGTCATCAGATCATCCACCGGAAAAACAACAGTCATGGGGTAGCCGTTCCGCGCAGCCACGTCGGTAAACCACTTCACATAGCCACCGAGCCATTCGTTCGTATCCTGCATCACAAGGACGTCCAGCGACTTCTCTTTCATCGCGGTGCGCACTGCGGCCCATCGCCGCTCGAGTTCCCTGTCTGATACGCCCAAAGTTAAGGCTTCTCTTGGATCATCCGCCATTCCTCTCCTCCTCGTTCATTCTTACCTTCGCAGCCGCCGCTCCACCTTCCGCAAAACTGCAGTTTGGTTCCGGTGCCTTGCGGCCTTTTAAACCGAACACATCATCATACCAGTATCTTGTATGTTGTCAAGCAAACAAGACGGTAGAGAAACAGTTTTGCTCTATCTCCCTGTCTCTTTTGAGAGTAACAATTTTTGCGGCCTGGACAATTTCTTTATCTCCGCTTCTCTTCTTAACGCTATTGAGAGCGTGGCACAGGCCTCAACATAAACGAGCCTCACCGGCCTGCGGCTTCGAGTGTATTTAGCGCCCCCTCTGCTGCTGTTATGTTCCCTGATGCGCTTTTCTATATCGCCGGTAGATCCGGTATATAGAGTCTTATCGGAACACTCCACGATATAGACATAGGTGGGCACCCGGTTTTTCATTTTTGATTGACACCTTTTAATCGTGCAGGTAAAGTGATTCTCAACAAACAGAGAGGAGAATCAACCATGGCCATGAAAGTAGAGATCAAGGATAACAAGCTCTTCATTGAAATCGACCTCGACAAACCGACGCCTTCCGCATCCGGCAAGACTCTTGTAGTGGCCAGTACCCACGGGAACACTGTCACAAGTGCCGAAGTGGATGGGAAGCCGCTTATTGTGGGCCTTAACGCGTATATCAAGAAGTGAATGAGCGCGTCCAAGCCTCCGGCATTTCATGTAACATTTAGCTCATCAATGTAGTTTTAATCTCAACTTTTTTGTATATATAAGACACTTTTGTATTACATAAGGTGGCATTCATACTCGCCTTCCAGTCACCAATCTCATGAGCTTCTGATGCTCAGTTACCTTCCCGGCCCCGTTCTCATGTAACACACTGCAGGGCGTTATGCAAAGAGGCAATGCTCAAGCGACGCTTTCAGCTTGACGTTCGACCGGCTGGTGGTACAATTAGGCACGTTTCTAAAACGTGAAAGAGGAGGTTCATATGAAGGATGCGTATGGTGTTCCGGTCTATGAGAATATCCGAGAGATGATTCAGCCACAGCATTCATGCCTCGTCGTATGGGATGTCCAGAACGGGCTGGTGGATAAGATATTCAATAAGGATGAATTTACAGCCAACCTGAAGAATCTGATTCAGGAATTGCGAAAGAGGATGCCGGTTGTCTATACAAAGATAACGCCTTCTCCCAGGGGCTTTGATTCCTCCTGGCGTTACTATTCGATGATGAAACGCTTCAATGTTGATGATATCGGCAAGCTGCCCCCGTTCATGGCCATAGGGTCCAGAGATCGGGAAATACTGGAGGCAGTCAGGCCTGAGCCTGATGACATTGTGCTGGACAAGCACACCGCAAGCATCTTCATCGGGACCAATTTCGAATACATGATGCGTAACAGAGGCGTCACAACGTTGATATTCACCGGCATAGCAACTGAAATCGGCATCGAGTCCTCGGCGCGGGATGCATCCAACAGGGGATTTTATCCGGTGGTCGTTTCCGACTGTGTATCGTCAGCAGATAAAACTGCACACGAGCGCTCTTTGGAGAACATGGCTAAGATTCTTGTAGTGGAGAAGTCGACCAATATCATCTGACCAATGAAGCAGACCGCTTCGCTCGGAAGATGCGAAGTCCCCGAAGGGGGGAAGATCGCTCACTACGCTCGCTAGGAAGATGGGGGTAAAGAAAGATGAAAAAAGAGAAGATGGACGACGGAAAAAATGCATCCAATAAAAGAGCCAAAAGTTTTTAGGATTAAATGCTTCCTGGTCACGCGAGAAGCGTGACGATCTTCCTAGCGAAGCGGTTTCCCTCTTCCCTCTATGTTTTCCGTGGCGAAGCGATCGTCATAGCCCGCAGCGCTGTCGTCCTGGCGAATGAAATGAGCGGTCTTCTTAGTCGCACGCTCGTGCGACGATCTGTCATTTCTCGGCGAGTTCCGATGCGTTCCAGCCTCCGCCGAGGGCCTGGACGAGGTTCACCGCAGCAGCCATACGGCGGCCCTGGATCGTTATGGCTGTTATCTCGCTGTTCTGTGCTGCTGCCTGGAGCACGATTACACTGAGGTAGTTAACCGTTCCCGCTTTGTACTGGTTGAGCGCGACAGTCACTGATTGCCTGGCTGCCAGCAATGCTCCCCTCTGCACCTGGGCTTCTCCCTCCAGGATACGCAGCGCCGCAAGATTGTCTTCCACCTGTTGAAATGCGGTCAGGACAGTCTGCCGATAGGATGCAACCGTCGCCTCGTACGCCGCTCGCGCGGCTTTGGTCTGCGCCCTCCTCAGGCCGCCTTCAAAAACCACTTCCGACACCCCTGCTCCGAGCGACCAGAAGCGGCTTGGCCACGTCAGCCAATTTGATGTGTCAGTGCTTTCATAACCGACCGATCCGTTCAGCGTGACGGTTGGGAAAAAGGCCGCTTTGGCAACACCGATCTGCGCATTTGCCGCTGCCATATTCCGTTCAGCTGTGGCAATGTCGGGTCTGCGTTCGAGTAGCTTGGAAGGCACACCAACGGGTATTGCCGGCGGCAATGCAGTAAGCGGCATGGCCGGAAGAGAGAAAAGGGATGCTGGTTTGCCGAGAAGCACAGCGATAGCGTGTTCAAGCTGTGCTCGCTGCACTCCTATGTCTATTGACTGGGCCTGTGTAGACTTAAGCAGAGCCTCGGCCTGAAGCACGTCAGCCCTCGACGCGACGCCGCTCGCATAACGGTTCTGCGTCAGCTCGAGACTTTTTTGATAGGCGACAATAGTTTCATCAAGGAGTTTCTTCTGCGCATCCAGCATGCGCAGAAGAAAATAATTCTGCGCAACCTGGGCCTGCGTGAGCAGGCGGACCGACTCCACCGTCGCCGCGCTGGCCTGAGCGCTTGCCGCGCTGGATTCGACCTGGCGGCGAACGCGGCCCCATACGTCCACGGCCCAAGAAGCAGTGAGCGGCGCCAGGTAATCATTGAACGTGTGCCCCGTGGTGGACGTGGTACTTCCTAGTGCGTTCGCCGATCTCAAAGAACGAGTAGCAGACCCTCCGGCGGTCACGGTCGGGAAGTAGCTCGCCCGTGCTACATCGACAAGCGCAAGGGCCTGTCTGAATTGTGCTTCTGCAGCAGCCAGGTTCTGGTTCGAAACATTGACCTGTTCTTCCAGCCTGTTCAATTCGGAATCGTCGAATATCTCCCACCAGGCTCCGCGCACGAGATGGTCACCGGGCTCAGCCTGTTTCCAGCCTTCGTTCTCCTTGTATGCGGCCGGCGTCTCTACTGTTGGCCTGACGTAATCGGGACCCACGGAGCACCCGCTGAAACTGCTTAAAACCGCAGCCATGATAGGCACGAACAAAAGATTGGACCATACCGAACGCATTCTCACATTCCTCCCCAAAATTACAGACTCTCCGGATCGGTTACTATTCCGTTCGTCATGCTCGGGTGACCTTCCTTACGCTTGCCTCTCAACCACAGTCTGAATCGATCGAGGTAGAGATACATCACCGGCGTTGTGTAGAGGGTGAGAGCCTGGCTGAAAATCAGTCCGCCGACGATGGTGATACCGAGAGGGCGGCGCAGTTCCGAGGCAACCCCTGTCCCAAGAGCTAAGGGCAAGGCACCGAGCGCTGCCGCCATGGTGGTCATCATGATCGGCCGAAACCTCAAGAGACATGCCTTGTAGATCGCCTCCTCCGGTCTCGCTTTCTCCCTGCGCTCCGTCTCCAAGGCAAAGTCTACCATCATAATACCATTCTTCTTCACTATGCCGATAAGAAGAAGAATTCCTATCACCGCGATGACCGACAGCTCCGTGCGCCAGGCTAGGAGGGCAAGCATGGCACCCACGCCGGCGGAGGGCAACGTCGATAAGATTGTGATCGGATGGATATAGCTCTCGTAAAGGATGCCAAGAACAATGTAGACCGCTATGAGCGCAAAAAGAATGAGGAGCGGTTCACTCGCCAGGGCAGCCTCATATGCCTGGGCCGTGCCCATAAACTGCCCCCGTATCGCATCCGGCATTCCCATCTCCCGTTTGGCTTTCTCTATTGCTTTTACTGCGTCCCCGAGGGCATAGCCCGGACCGAGATTGAAGGAAATAGTCACGGCCGGGAACTGCCCCTGATGATTGACAGAGAGCGAGGTGGGTCTTTGCTCGTAGTGGGTGAATGCGCTAAGGGGCACCATTGAGCCGCCGGCAGGCCTGACATAAATGTCCCGCAGCGTCTCAGGCCTCTGCCAGAAGGGAGGTGCAACTTCCATTACCACATGGTACTGGTTCAATTGGGTGTAGGTTATGGAGACCTGATTCTGGCCGAACGCGTCATAGAGCGTATTGTCGATAAGTTGCGGCGTAATGCCGAAGCGCGAGGCGGTCGGGCGATCAATCACCAGATTGGCCTCCAGCCCTCTGTTCTGTTGATCGCTGCTCACATCAACACACTCGGGCAAGGTGCGCACCTTCGCGGTCATACGCGGAGCCCAGGACATAAGCTGTGCAAGATCGGTGCTCATAAGCGTGTACTGATAGAGTGCGCGACTCTGCCGTCCGCCTATACGAAGCTCCTGCACGGGCTGAAGAACGGTCGGCGCACCCGGGAGCGCCATAAGCTTCGGCCGCATCCTGTTAATCACCTGCCTCACAGTCGCTTTTCGCTTCTCGAAGGGTTTCAGGGAAAGAAAGAGTCCGGCGACGTTTGTACCGCTGCCTGTGCCGGTGTAAGCAGACACGTCCTGTACGTCCGGATCACGCATGAGAATGTCGACGGCGGTAGCCATCTTCTCCTTCATGGCCTGAAACGAGATATCCTGGTCTGCCTGAATGCTGCCGCCGATGCGGCCTGTGTCCTGTTCCGGGAAAAAACCTTTGGGGATAACCCAGAAGAGAAAGCCGTTGGTCACTACAGTCAGCAGGATAAGCGCAAGCATGATCCGCGAGTGGCGCAAGGCCCAGCCGAGTGTTATTTCATAGCGGCGATGCATCCAGTTGAACGCTCGCTCGCTAGCCCGATACACAGCGCCATGGCGCCTCTCATTACCTTTGAGAATATGTGCACACATCATGGGTGTTGTCGATAAGGATATGGCAAGAGAGAGACCGATTGCCACAGAGAGCGTGACCGCGAACTCGCGGAAGAGCCTCCCGACCATGCCTCCCATGAGGAGAATCGGTATGAAGACGGCAACCAGGGAAGTGCTCATGGAAAGGACCGTGAAACCTATCTCCCGGGCTCCCAGGAACGCTGCCTGTCTGGGCTTCATCCCCTGTTCTATGTGACGCGTAACGTTCTCGAGGACAACGATGGCGTCGTCCACAACGAACCCGGTAGCGACCGTGAGAGCCATAAGAGACAGGTTATCCAGGTTGTAGCCGAAGAGATACATCACCCCGAACGTTCCCACAAGAGATACAACCACGGCAACGCCCGGGATGACCGTTGACCGGATATTCCGCAAAAATGCGAAGACGACCAGTATGACAAGAAATGCCGATATCATGAGTGCCCGTTCCACGTCACGCAGGGACCCTCTAATGGGTGGGGTCCGGTCCTGTACGATCGACGCCTTTATACCGCCGGGCATGGCTGCTTCCAGTTGAGGGAGCAGGGCGGTCACGCGATCTACCGTGTCGATGATGTTGGCCGCAGGCTGGCGAAGGATGACCACCATTACCGCGGGTTTGCCATTCATAAGCCCCGAGGCGCGAATGTCTTCCACCGAATCCTGCACGTCGCCAACATCCGTGAGCTTTACTGCTGCCCCGTTCCTGAAGGCAACGACCACAGGATGATACTGGTACGCCTTGCGGAGCTGGTCGTTGGTCTGGATTTCCCATGTCCTGACTCCGTCAGAGACCTGACCCTTAGGCCGAAGCACGTTGGTGCTGGCGATTGCAGTACGTACGTCCTCCAGACCGATCGTGTACTTGCTGAGCACCGTCGGGTTTAGTTCTACACGAACAGCAGGCAGGGAACTGCCCCAAACAAACACTTGCCCGACCCCTCGCACCTGCGACAGCTTCTGCGCCATGATGCTCGTGGCCGCATCGTACATCTGTGCCGTGTCTATCGAATCGGACGTGAGTGCAATGATCAGTATCGGTGCATCGGCAGGATTGAACTTGCGGTAGCGCGGATTTTGCGGAAGGTTTGGCGGCAGGAATCCGCGGGCAGCGTTAATCGCTGCCTGGACATCACGGGCCGCACCGTCGATGTTTCTGTCCAGGTCGAACTGGAGCGTGATGCTGGTCTGGCCCCGTGTGCTCGAAGAGGTCATTTCCGCGACGCCCGCTATGTGTCCCAGCTGCCGCTCCAGAGGAGCAGCAACGGATGTTGCCATGGTCTCGGGGTCTGCACCGGGGAGATTGGCCTGCACGTTGATCGTGGGAAAATCTACAGGAGGCAACGGTGATACAGGAAGCAGGACAAAGGCCACTGCACCTGCTAGAAAGAGTCCGATAGTCAGAAGCGTTGTGGCAACAGGTCTCTTGATGAACAGGGCCGAAATATTCATGATTCGTCTCTGGACTGCGGGTGATCAGTGCCGTCCATTGATCACTCCTCGCTCTCCGGCTCAGGCGAGCGCGGTCCTCTTATGCGCTTCGCCAGGCGGTCAAAGGCAAGGTAAATGACCGGCGTTGTATAAAGGGTGAGGAGCTGGCTGAAGATGAGTCCACCGACAATCGTGATACCGAGGGGGTGGCGAAGCTCAGAACCCACGCCCCGGCCCAAGGCAAGGGGCAGCGCCCCGAGCAAGGCAGCCATGGTGGTCATCATAATGGGACGAAAACGGAGCAGGGATGCCTGATATATGGCCTCCTCCGGGTTCTTCCCTTCATCGCGTTCTGCTTGCAAAGCAAAGTCGACCATCATGATGCCATTCTTTTTCACAATACCGATCAGAAGAATGATACCGATGACTGCAATGACAGACAACTCTGTGCGCCAAGTGAGAAGAGCCAGTATAGCCCCCACACCCGCGGACGGCAAGGTGGACAAGATGGTAATGGGGTGGATATAACTTTCGTAGAGTATTCCGAGCACGATATAGACCGTCACAAGGGCGGCTAAGATTAAAAGAGGCTCATTGCGGAGCGCCGCTCTGAACGCCTTGGCAGTACCCTGAAAACTTCCCTGGATGCTGGCCGGCATGTTCATCTGTTCCGCAGTTGTTTCAAACGCGTCCACCGCATCGCCCAGCGCTGCTCCGGGAGCAAGGTTGAACGAAATTGTAAGTGCCGGAAACTGTCCCTGGCGCGTCACTACCAGCGGTCCGTTCTTTTCGGTTGTCTGAGTAATCGTACCCAGCGGCACCTGTCCGCCGCCTTGCGAGCGAAGGTATATACCCTGCAGCGCTGCAGGACCCTGCTGAAATTCCGGCTTGACAGTGAGGATGACACGGTACTGGTTCAGCTGCGTAAAAATCGTAGAAACCTGTCGTTGTCCGAAAGCATCGTAGAGCGCGTTGTCAATATCAAGGGGAGCGATGCCGAGGCGCGCGGCCGTGGCGCGGTCTATCGTCACCGCGAGGTTCAATCCTTTGTCTTGCTGATCGCTGCTGACATCTCTTAACTCGGGGTTCTTGCTCAGGGCTTCAACAAACTTAGGACCCCAGCTGTTCAACTCATCGATGTTGGGGTCCTCGAGTGAGTATTGAAACTGGGTGCGGCTCACACGGTCTTCAACCGTCAGGTCCTGTACAGGCTGCATGAAAAGCTTGATCCCTTCAACTTTTTCCGCCCGTGACTGGAGGCGCCTGATCACGTCGCTTGCGCTCATCCTGCGTTCTTCGAGCGGCTTCAGGTTAATCTGGATTCTTCCACTGTTCTGGGTCGTGTTGATGCCGTCTATGCCTATAAACGAAGAAAGGCTCTCAACCGCAGGATCCTCTAAGATCGCTCGTACAAGCGCCTGCTGCTCACGCCCCATGAGATCAAACGATATCGATTGCGGAGCTTCGGAAATGCCCAGTATAAGGCCTGTATCCTGCACCGGAAAGAAACCTTTAGAGACAAAGATATAGAGCAGCACCGTCAGTACAAGAGTACCCGCTGCAACAAGGAGCGTAGGCTTCTGACGCGCAAGCACCCAGCGCAGGGTACGGCCATAGTAGGCAATCGTTCTGTCAAAGACATGTTGCGAGGTCCTGTAGAACCTGCCCTGTTGCTCCTCAGGTATATGCTTGAGCAGCCGCGCGCACATCATGGGAGTCAGGGTCAGCGACACTGCAGCCGAGATAAGAATAGTCACTCCCAGTGTAACAGCGAATTCACGGAACAGGCGTCCCACCACATCCTGCATGAAAAGCAACGGGATAAGCACGGCGATCAAAGAGACGGTCAAAGACAGGATGGTGAAGCCGATCTGTTTGGATCCCTTGAGAGCGGCTTCCAGGGGCGAATCGCCCGCCTCAATGAAGCGCGATATGTTTTCGATCATGACGATAGCATCATCCACCACGAAGCCGGTCGAGATCGTGAGAGCCATGAGGGAGAGGTTGTTCAAGCTGAATCCCAGGAGGTACATGGCGCCAAAGGTTCCGACAAGAGATAGAGGAACCGCCACGCTCGGGATTGTGGTTGCCGAGAAATTTCGCAAGAATAGAAAAATGACCAGCACGACCAGCACTACGGCCAGCAGCAGTTCAATTTGTACATCCCTGACGGATGCCCGAATCGTCGTTGTCCGGTCAGTCAGAACTGTTACGTGCACGGAGGGCGGCAATGAGCTCTGGAGTTGCGGCAACAGGCGCTTGATCCGATCCACGACTTCGATGACGTTGGCTCCGGGCTGGCGCTGGATGTTGACGATCACTGCAGGAGAATTATTGACCCAGGCAGCCTGCCTCACATTTTCCGCATCGTCAATCGCCTCGGCCACGTCGGTCAGCCGGACGGGCGCGTTGTTACGGTAGGCGACTACCAGGGATCGATACTCCTTCGCCGAAAAGAGCTGGTCGTTGGCTCCTATGATATAGGCCTGCCGCTGACCGTCAAAGCTGCCTTTAGCCTGGTTGACATTGGCCGCCACAATAGCTGCTCTCAGGTCCTCCATGGTCATATTATAGGCGGCGAGTGTTTTAGGGTTGGTCTGAACACGCACCGCCGGCCTTTGCCCGCCGCTGATGCTCACGAGACCAACACCGGGCAACTGGGAGATCTTCTGGGCAAAACGCGTGTCCGCAAGGTCCTCGACTTGAGGCATGGGCAGCGAATCAGAAGTCAAACCCAGAGTAAGAATCGGCGCATCAGCAGGGTTTACTTTACTGTAGACAGGCGGGATCGGAAGATCGCGCGGCAGGTAGGTAAAGGACGCGTTGATCGCCGCCTGCACCTGCTGCTCTGCAACATCCAGGCTCAGTTCCAGTGTGAACTGCAGCGTAATTATTGACGCGCCACTGGAACTTGTGGACGTCATCTGCGTCAAACCCGGCATCATGCCGAACTGGCGCTCGAGCGGCGCTGTTATCGATGAGGCGATAACATCCGGGCTTCCCCCGGGGTAGAATGTGCGGACCTGAATAGTTGGGTAGTCAACCTGTGGAAGAGCAGATACCGGTAGCTGTTTGTAAGCCACAGCGCCGGCCAGGATGATCGCTACCATGAGCAGCGTCGTTGCGACCGGCCGCAGAATGAAAATACGTGAAAGGTTCATCGGCCGCCTTTAGGCGTTCTATCATCCGCCTGGACCTTCACCTCCACCCGTGCGCCGTCTCGCAGCCTTTCCGCGCCATCGACAACGACCAGTTCACCCGGCTCCACGCCTGCCTTTATGATGGTTTGACCGCGCTGGGTTTCTCCAATCTCGGACAGGCGCTGCGTCACCGTCTTGTCCTTGTTTACCACATACACATAAGTGCCCCGCGGGCCGCGCTGTATTGCGGAAGTCTGGACGATCGTGGCCCCAACTCTGAGGTCAACCAGCAGATGCGCGTTGACAAACTGATTGGGGAAAAGCTCGTCTCCCTTGTTCGGGAAAATCGCCCTGAATTTAACCGTGCCCGTTGTAGGATCCACCTGGTTGTCGATGGTGAGCAACGATCCTACTGCAAGCTTGTGCTTGTCCTCCCGATCATAGGCCTCGACAATCAATTCCTTGCCCGCCCTGAGCTTGGGGACCACGAGAGGAAGGTAATCTTCCGAAATTGGAAAGATCACTGTGATAGGCTGAAGCTGCGTGATGACGAGGAGACCGTTAGGATCGGTCGCATGAACAATATTGCCGGGATCCACGAGCCTCAGGCCCACTCTGCCGCTTATCGGCGACATGATACGACAGTAGATGAGTTGAAGCTTCGCGCTGTCGATCAATCCGCGGTCCGTCTTCACTACTCCTTCGTATTGGCGGACCAACGCCTCCTGCGTGTCAAGCTGCTGCTTCTGAACTGAATCCTGCTGCCAGAGCACACGGTAGCGTTCCACGTCAATAACGGCGTTCTTCAGCAGTGCCTCATCACGGGCCAATTGCCCCTCAGCCTGCATGAGTTGGACTTGAAAAGGCCGAGGGTCGATAACGGCAAGAAGGTCTCCCTGCTTCACCATCTGGCCTTCGCGATAGAGCACCTCCATCAACTGACCATCGACGCGGCTCTTTACTGTCACCGTGTAAACAGGGGTAACCGCGCCAAGTCCCGTGATAAAAATATTGAAGTCGCCCTTCTTTGCCGGGACCGCCACGACGGGAAGGCCGGGAGGAGGGGCCTTAGCCTGATTAGCACTACCTCCAAAAGGTATTTTCCCCGTCTTGACGAGAAGCGCATAAACCCCGACGGCCAGCAGGCAGATTACCAGAAGGAATATCCACCAGCGTTTGCGCCGCGAAGACGAGCCTGTGTAGTGTGATTGTGCGTTACTTTCGGCTTCTTGTGCGGGCATAGTGGCTTACTCAGGTTCTTGTGTCGGGCACGAAGTCTCTTTTGCTCAATTCATGCAAAGACTCAGCCATAAAGCAGGCTTCACTCCTCTTTATTTAGTCGTCAGATGTTTGAAAAACGTTACAACGGATTTTTGTTACTCGGACAGGCAAGGCTCATCTTTTGAACTTTTTTCAGTTGATCAGCTATTCCGTCGCCTGCCCAGTCCCCTCAAAACATTTTGGTTACGCAAACTTAAGTAGCGTAATACAGCAACGCGCGCCTTGTCAACCTGCTATGCGGCGTGAAGAGACTGCGATTCTTCTCTTCTCCAACTGCCGTATCGTCGGCTGCCGTCCCTTTATGATGCCAGTATAAATTATAGATCTGACACGGTGATTACGCGAAAATTACAAACCCGTAATGTTTGACAACAGCCGAAGGTAAGATCGAGCGGCTCGCCGCAAAGTCCCTCGTTATGAGCCCACATCCGGAACCCTGACCGCACAAAAAAAGGGGGGACCCCAGAGCCCCATGGGGCTCTGGGGGGCGGAGGAGACCACGGGGAAAGAGGGTGCTCCCCCTCAGTCGTAGCTTAATTTTCTCCTTGATTGATACTGCTCAAGCAATACTCATGCCATGTAGCCATAAGCGTAACACCTTAAATTCATACAATATTCATCTAACAACGACGAAAGGCTTTGAGCCCTTGGATCACAATTTGTCGACAGGCGTCAGCAATTCGACAAGGCCACGGACTTCAAATCGATATCAGCCTTCGCTGGAGACAAACGCCGCCATAGGCGGCGGCAACGGAAAACGGGACTGGTATCCTCTCGCTGCGGCCGTGGTCCTTGCAAGCCTATCCAGCTCTTTGAAGAGGTTCTGCCGCTCAATCTCGATTTTCTCCATGACGAGTTCTTCGTTCGCAAGACAGACCATGGCTGTCTTTGGCTCCAATGGCGGCTTCTCGACAATAAGTTTATCGGACAGAGATTTTCTCCTGAGCAGAAGTTTGATAGATGCAGCGGCATCTTCCTCCTGCAGTGCAAGAGAGGTAGACGCAACGAACTGCTCTACAAGATGTTCTCCCGGTTCTCCGGGTCTGTCTACCACGGGCGCATCATCCTCGTCCCAGGTCAGGTCAACAGCGGGCAAAGGTCGCTTCGCGACGTGATCGGCAGGGTCGCTTTCCGTCGTGCCGCTTCCAAGAGTCGTAACCACGCTCATAAACCAATCCCGCAGTTTCCCCGACTCTTCCAGCAGGAGTTCCAGCTCCATGTACTTCTTATCAAGGAGGTCCTTATCCTTTTGCCAGCGGCGCTCCTCTTCTTTTCTGGACCGATCAGCTTTGTCCGGAACACCGCTTTGGAGGAGCTCGCTGAAACGCGCCAGTATTCGGGGATCAACATAGAGGCCGATATTGTCGTAGAGTGAACCTGTTATGGACTTGAGAATCGTTACAGTTTCTTCTTTATGTGATGCGAGAGCAGTCTTCAAGAGCGTTGGGTCGAGCGCAAGCAGGCCGTCATGTGTTGCCGAAATTCCGATGGAGGCCGGATTCCTGAAGACCTTATTGCTGTCCATCACGATTCCGAGTGCACTGGCCAATACCTGTCGCACCAGAGGACTATCATCAGAAATGGGCTCTTTCCGGCCGGCTGATACACTCCTACCCTGTTCTTCGTAAATGCGGGCCAGGCCGTTCATTTGTTCAACAAGCACAGCCACTTTGCTCACGATCAGTGCTTCATCGTAATGAATGCGAAGCTCACCCGTCTTACCGCCAAGCAACATCTTGAGGTCCGCGCGCAACAGGGGATGTCCAGGGCCCTCACTTGAAAGTGTAAAAGGAACGTCTGAGTCCGCCTGCTGCTGCTGGGCGCCGCTGAACGTTTGCGCGACGGGGGCCACCGAAGAACTTTCGGCAACGCTGCTCGCCCTAACAACAGGCCCGGTTACGACTATCGGCTCACCAGGCAGCTTTACTGCGAGATTAAGAGGTGTTGAGATGATGGTCGGTGTGATTCTTTCGTCACCTGATAGCAGGACGCTATTATGAATCGACCAGCTTGCGGCTCCTTCTTCCGTTCCGGCAGGAACCTCTTCCATTGGTGGTGCGGGAATTTCGTCAGGACCGGCATCCGTGGAGCGTCGACCTGTTTCGATCAACAGAGGAGCTTTAATAAACGCCAGAGAGATGCGTCCAGAAATCTGCGCAGGCATCTCAATCGCAATCACATCACCCGAATTGCGGGCAACAGACACTTCGTCAGCCTCCCCCAGGTTCTTTCCATCTGGTTGGGCAGCTGCTATTTCCGGTTGCAGTTTGAATGCAGGCGAAACTTGCGGTTCCGTCTCATTGGTGAGCTGGTTCATCACCACCTGAGTCTGAGCCAGCAATTGCTCAGAAAGCTTCTCCACAAGTTTCATCTCATTCAACGTCAAGAGGGCTCGTGGAATATCCGAAACAAACTCTGCCTTGAACGCCTGATAGCCCTCGTCGGACATGAGTTTATTGGTCGCGATATACTCTGCGACGCCAGTGGCGATCGCCCGAAGAGCGTCTTCGCTGGGTAGCCTCGGCTCGAGCGCCATACCTGCGCTTTCGGTCGCAACGGCCTGGGCCGCAACGGCTTGGGCCCTGCCGTACCTCGCGCTCACCACGGAAGCGAGTTGGTTAGCCAGTGCATAAACCTGCCCTATCTCCATCAAACACCAATCCCTTCTGGAATTGCTCCTTGTCTGGTTATCGATCATCCGTGGAAAAAGTTAACAAGGCAGGCTTGACCTCCGGAAGGGAACTGTTGTACAACCTCACAATGCCATGTGTCCAACTCCTGGAGCAGCCTGTCTACGAGTTTCGTTATGAATTTCAGGTTCAGATAGGCCATCTCACTCACATGGGCCGCGTGGGCCACGATGCGCTGGCAAGGATTACTCACGAAGCGCGAGTCCACCTCTTTGACCTCCTGGGCGTGGCTGAGAACGATTTCGGTGATAACAGGACCGGCATCATCATGGGAGACCTCGCAGTTACCACCGCCGGGGAGGCATCTCTCTTTGACAGGATACGTGTAGAGAGCCATGTAGGAGAAATGGGACGATCCGGCTTCCGGCTCTTTCACCGCTTCGCAAAAGGTGATACCCTGGTCGCACTCGTCGAAACAGGCCTGATGACTTTTGACTACAATAAGCGCACCATGGTGCCTATACCGGAGGCCTTCAGGAAAAATCTAAGAGAGTATCTGGCGGCCAGGGCGTAGCAACGAATCGAGGCACCAGACGGCGGGCGTGGCTCTTGACACTAATTCTACCGATGATGATACTTTAAAGGTTAAGCATTTTTGGCCTTTCGCACGACGGATAGAACTATGTGCATAGCGAAGGCAGAACAAAGCTGAGGAGGCGTCTTCATGGCAGCAAAAAAAGAAGTTACACCCAAAGTTGCACCGGGAACAAAGCTGGACGTCAGGCGTGAGTGGGAGTATCCCTTCGGTGCGTTCCAGTGGGAGATGAATAAACTGTTCGATGACTTCTTCGGAGGGTTACAGTTATCGCCATGGGCACCAGTGGAGAAAAGGATGTCCGCAGTGTTCACGCCGCATGTCGATGTCTCCGAAACTGACAAGGAGATCAAGGTTTCCATGGAGTTGCCCGGCATGGATGAAAAGGACGTAGAGGTGTCGCTTACCCGGGACACACTGACTATTAAAGGCGAAAAGAAACAGGAAACCGAGGATAAAGGAAAAGATTACTACCGGATGGAACGCTCCTATGGCGCCTTCACACGAACTATTCCTCTTACCGTCGAGGTGGATACCGATAAGGTGCAGGCCAGTTTTAAGAAAGGCGTTCTCGACATAACGCTTCCAAAAACCGCACGAGCAATCAAGGAGACCAAGAAGATACCGGTCAAGGCAAAATAAGAGGGCATTGCTTCACCCGCTCACACCTCCTCTGGTATCCATTCTTCCAGCGTATTCATCTTGATGCCCACATCCACACCAGGAAGAGGCTGGACCGGGGACGTCAGCATGAACCGACCCGCGAGCATCCACTCCTTCAACGTCATCGCAATTCCCACCGCTTTCGAATAACTGGAGATGGGTGAAGCAGTAATCTCTTTGCCGTTGAGTCTGAGGCTGCCTGACTTCAATTGCGCATAACTTACCTCACCGAGACTCCCGGGAACCCGGTTAGGATAATCTTTTCCATAGTCGACTATCTGTGTCACAAGATCAGAGTCACTCCTCGAAGTAAAATAAGCCATTTCTTCATCGATAACCGGAATGGGAATCCCTATACCGACGAAGAGCGTGACCCCATACCCGGTAAAACTGGCGCCCTTCAGAAAGGACGGGCTCATATGCTTCGCGTCGCCTGTGACCGCAAGGGTTCCCGCAGGCGCCCGGACCACACCTTCGGGAGTGCGCATCACTGACGGGTTATGTTGGGTACCATGTGAGGAGACGTATCCTATACCGCCCCCCAGAAAAATTCTGGTACCAATACCGATCGTGCGGTACATCGGATCTTTCAGGAGAGGAGAAAGCTGTCCGGCGCTGCAGTAGTTCGCATTGCCGAAATTCGGTTTCAAAAGACCCATGTATGTATGGATCACCTTGTCGTTGCCGTTGACCGCGACGTTGTAGTTCTGATAACAGTTCCGCGGATTGTAGAGGTACGCCTCATTCACTGTTTCTTTGTTGATATATGTTTCTATTTTCCGTCTCGGATAGCAGTCAGTGCCGTAACTGGTTGCGATCAGCCTGAGATTCTTCCCACCGACAAACTCTTCTATAACGTGCGCACCTCCGTACCTGAACTCGCCGGGATAGACCTTGTTTCTCGGGTCCTCCTCGGGCAGCGCAGTCGCGCCGAGATACACATCAACCGCCGCAAGCCCCGTGTAGCAAGGCACATCATTGAGAAGACAGATGCCCCCTCCGATCTTTATTCTTGGCTTTGAATGGCCAAGGTTCAGAAACATGCCGCTGGAACACATGGGACCGAACGTTCCTGTTGTAACCACGTCCACATCTTTCGCCGCGCCCTTCATTCCTTTCTCTTTGGCAATTCCTATCATTTCTTCTGCTGTCACAACAACCGCTTTGCCTTTCTTGATCTTCTCATTTATCTCTTCAATGGTCTTCACTCTAATCCTCCTGAGTCACGTGCTCAAGCCTTACGATCACGGCGCGGTAAACAAAATAGATTCCCGCGGGCAAGCCGGATACCCGTGGAAGGGGCGACGTAAGCCCCAATAATAGTATACCAGAGCGATAATAGAAAATAGAAATGGCAGCGAAGCGTGAGCCGTAACGAACCTACCGTGGAGGGTCACCCCACGGTGACGTTGAACTTTATCTCTGCCTCGGACCTTCTGCCATAAATGGGTGCGATCTCATTCCGGATACCTGAAGCGTACACTTCCAGACCGAGCTGCAGCAGAGCCTCCGCTCTCACTCTCTGGAAATCATCATTGATAAGAGTGAGACCCTTGACAGGTGCAAGCTTCTCCTCGCAGAGCCTTAAACCTGAGCCGAACAGGACGCACGGCGTTCTTATCATATCGACAATCACTGCAGGTCGAAGCGATTGATACTCTGTGCACCTCTCGAACCGGCCTTGTGACACACGATAGAGTGCCAGGAAGACTTCACCTTTCTTTGCATCGATCAAGGGACAGACATATCCTTCTTTCAAGTACCTGAAGGGATAAGCGAGGACATCCAGAGTGGATACGCCCACGAGGCCCGCGCCGAGCCCCGACGCAAGACCCTTTGCAAAAGCCAGAGCCACCCGGATCCCCGTGAACGATCCAGGTCCCAGCGTGACTATGATAAGCCCGACGTCCGTAATGACATAGTCGTGACCGGCGAGGAAGTTCCTGACGTGCACCGACAGGATTTCGGATGTCGGCTTCTCGAACGTGGCGTGTCTCTCTTCCAGCAGTTTCCCATCGGCAGCCACTCCAAGATTTAAGAAGCCAAGCGAGTTATCGATTGCGAGGGTTACAGTCTGTCCCTTTAATGGCCTATCCGCCACTATCGAGCCTCTTGGAGTAAATGGACTTGCAAACATAATTGTTAGGGAAAAGACGGCAGAGATCGTTTGAAAAAGCAAGGACCATGATCATGATAAGGACTGTGATCCCTACCTTTTGAGAAATCTCGATAGCACGCTGAGAAATCCTGCGGCGCACAACCATTTCGATTAGATAGAAGAAGATGTGACCCCCGTCCAGTATCGGGATTGGCAACAGGTTCACTACTGCGAGGTTAATGCTGATGATAGCAATGAAATAGGCGAAGCTTCTCTTGCCCTCTTTTGCCTGTTTCCCGGCGGCTTCAAGAATAAGAAGGGGGCCGCCGATATTTTTCGGCGAAATGCTCCCCTTGATCAGTTTGATTATGCCCACCACGGTGAGTTCCGAGAGTACATACGTCTGCACCACAGCCTTCGACGCAGCCCCGCCCAGCGTCTCTTTTCTCTCAAGGAAGGTGTTTGAAGCGACGATGCCGATGATCTTGCGCGTAACTTTCTCGCCGAATATGTTTGTCGATTCCATCTCTCTCGGGGTTATCACTATCTCTAAGGATTGGCCGTCCCTTCTCACCCCGAACTTCATCGGCGCAAGGTTGCTCTTTGCCATGGTATCCATCAGCTCAGACCATTCCTCGATCGGCTTCCCGTTGATGCTCGTTATCACGTCTCCTGGCTTGATACCCGCGATATCGGCTGGAAATCCCTTTTCCACGCTGCCGACTTTCGTGGAAAGGACCGACTGGCCGGACAGAAAAATAACAAAGAAAATAACGCAGGCAAGTACGATGTTGAAGAAGGGACCGGCAAAACCGATAAGAATCTTTACCAGGGGCGGCTTGTGCGTGTACGATCTGGGGATTTCCTCTTCAGGCACCTCTTCATCCGGCGATTCGCCGAGAAGCTTGACGTAGCCGCCGAGTGGCACTGCGGAAATCGCATATTCCGTTTCGCCTCTCGTGAACTTCAGGAGCTTTCTTCCAAAACCGAGTGAGAACGCCAGCACCTTCACATTGGCCAGCCGCGCAACTATAAAATGGCCCAGCTCATGCGCGAATATGAGCACAGCCAGAGCAATTACGGCATAGATTATGCTAATCACTAGACCTCCTCAGACGCTCCATTACGTAGTGCAGCGCCCACCTGTGCACTTCCCATATGGTGTGCTCATCTTTTATTATGGGGATGCGCGTATGATGGGTCAACGCCTCATCAATCAGGCGAGATATATCAGTGAACCCGATACGTCCCTCCATGAAAGCAGTCGCGGCAACCTCATTTGCCCCATTGAAAACAATGCAAGCGCTGTCACCTGCGTCAAGCGCTTCATAGGCAAGCTTCAGCGCAGGGAAGCGCTCCACATCCGGCACAGCAAAGGTGAGCTTGCGAAGCGTGGCCAGCTTCACTTTGCCGAATGAGAGTTCCGTTCTCGACTCTTCATTGAGCGCATACGAAATAGGAATCCTCATGTCCGGATGTGCAAGATATGCAAATATCGAGCCGTCTCGCATCTCCACCATGCCGTGTACGATGCTTTCCGGATGTATCATCACCTTTATCCGATGATGCTCCAGGCCAAAGAGCCAATGAGCCTCTATTACTTCAAGACCCTTATTGGTGAGGGTGGCTGAATCAAGGGTGATCTTTTTGCCCATCTTCCAGGTAGGATGTTTCATTGCGTCATCCGGCCGAACCTTTCGCAGTTCTTCCTTCGTGGCTTTCCTGAAAGGACCACCCGACGCGGTAATGATAAGAGTCTCAACCTCCGCACCATTGCTGCAGTTCAGAAGCTGGTGAAGTGCGGAATGTTCGCTGTCCACGGGGATCAGCCTGGCAGGCGCCTCACTGGCCAGATTCGCGATCAGCCTGCCTGCCATAACAAGACTCTCTTTATTCGCCAGCGCCAAGGTCTTTCCGTTCTTAAGTGCTTCCAGCGTCGGCTCCAATCCAATGCTTCCCGGCAGGGCGTTTACAATGATGTCGGCGTCGGTCCGCACCATTTCTTTCATGCCGGCCAGACCGCTGAGCTCTTCGGCGTCGCCAAAGGAAACCTCGCGCGCCCGTTCAGGATCAAATACACAGGCGTACCTGGGCTTCCACTTTGCGAGTTGAGCGGCGAACAGCTCAGCATTCTCTTTGCAGGCAAGTCCGTAGACCTCCATACGGTCCTGATGCTTCTCTATGACTTCAAGCGTTGCTCTTCCTATGGAGCCTGTTGAGCCCAGTACTACGATCCGCTTTTTCATTTCGAGAGACCTACCAAGTAGTGGTAGAGAAAGGGTGTCGTAAAAAGAAAACTGTCTATCCGGTCGAGCATGCCCCCGTGGCCCGGGATAAGGCCGGAGGAGTCTTTCACGCTGTACACTCTCTTTGCGATAGACTCGAATATATCGCCGAGTTGGCCAAGAAGACCGATCACCGCGCCGACCGCGACCGATTCAAAAATGGACATGTCGAGCATCCTGCCGCAAGCAAGCGTCAGCACTGCCCCGCCGAAGAGTGCCCCGAACAACCCCGCGTATGTCTTCTTCGGGCTGATCGCGGGTGCGAGCCGCTTCTTTCCGAAAGTCTTACCGATGAAGTAGGCGCCCGTGTCGCTCGCCCATATGGTGAGAACGAGGATGATGGGAAGATAGAGGTTCACCTCCCTGAGCAGGTAGAAATAAAAAAGAGGGAGGACAATAAAAATCTGTGAAACAACTATTACTGCTACGCGGGAGGCGATCTCCTCGTTGACGCCTTCTGATTCCTCGCCTGACATAATCATGCGGTACACAAGGAAAACAAGGGGCGAGAAGAGGAGCCACGCAATGAATGCGCGTGGCGAAGACCCGTATAAGGGGATGATCGAAAGAACCGCAAGAGCGCCGATGAGCAGCTTCTGTCTTGTGCCCGAGATAGAAAGCAATTCATAGGTCGCCAGGCACATCACGATGAAAAGGAAAACCAGGAACCAGCGCGCCGGCAGAAAAAGGAAAAGGAGGAGAACAACGGGACCTATGCATAGCCCCGACAGAATCCGCTTGGTGAGCTCCCGCATTCAATCTTCCTTCAGGCTTCCGAATCTGCGTTCCCTTCTGGTGAATTCCATCAAGGCCTCTTCGTAGGCTTCTCTCCGGAAGTCCGGCCAAAGGGTTTCAGTCACGTAGATCTCTGTGTACGCCATTTGCCAGAGCAGGAAATTCGAGAGTCTCATTTCGCCGCTGGTGCGGATGAGGAGGTCGGGATCAGGCATGGAGGCAGTGTACAGGTACCGGGCAAAGACTTTTTCATCGACGCGCTTGACGCGCCCTGTTTTCATCTCTTCCAGCAGTGATCTCACGGCGTGCAGTATCTCCTCTCTTCCGCTGTAAGAAAGGGCTATGTTCAACGTCAGCGCCTTGTGTTTTGCCGTCTGTTTCATCACATCGTTCAGCATGGACTGAAGCTTTTTCGGCAAATCACGCAAATCACCGATCGCGCAGAATCGGATCTGATGCTCCATCATCATGGGCAGCTCTTTCTGGAGATAGAGCTCCAGAAGTTGCAGGAGGCCCCGTACCTCATCCTGAGGCCTCGACCAATTCTCTTTTGAAAAGGCATAAAGGGTCAGGTAGGGTATGCCGATCTCCCTCGTTGCGGTTACCGCTTCCCGCACCGATTCGATACCGGCCATATGGCCCTGAATGCGGGGCAGATTTCTCTGTCTTGCCCACCTGCCGTTACCATCCATAATAATGGCAACATGAAGGGGCAATCTCTCCTGATTGAAGTCCATTGTGCCGGCTGTCAGAATTGAAGAATCTCTTTCTCTTTCTCTGAGTAGATACTCTCTGAGAGACTTATGTACCGGTCGGTCATCTTTTGTACATCTTCCTGGAGCTTGAAACTATCGTCCTTGGCAAGCTCCTTATCTTTTTCCATTTTTTTCAGCTTCTCGTTCATGTCCCTTCTGATGTTCCTGATGGATACTCTCGTAGCTTCCACCATCTTGCTCCCCTGCTTCACCAGTTCCTTCCTTCTCTCCTCCGTGAGCTTGGGAAAAATGAGCCGGATGATTTTACCATCGTTGAGAGGGTTAACTCCGAGATCAGACTTTTGGATTGCTTTCTCTATCTCGCCGATAGCTGAGGTATCCCAGGGCTGGATTGCGATGGTGCGGCTGTCAGGTGAGGAAATTGAAGCCACCTGGTTAAGCGGTGTCGGCTGATCATAATAGATAATCCTTATGTCCTCAAGAAGACTGGGGGACGCCACACCGGTGCGCAGTCTTGACAAATCTTTCTTAAGAGCATTGACCGATTTTTTCAGCTTCTCCTCGAACTCTCCAAGAGAGACGTTTTGCATCGTTACCCCCTCACCACCGTGCCGACGCGTTCTCCTTCCACTACCCGTTTCATATTTCCCTGCTCCTTCAAATTGAAGACGATAATCGGCAGCTTGTTTTCCATGCAGAGCGATATGGCCGTTGCATCCATGACCCTTAAGTTGCGGTTGAGCACCTCCAGATAGGTAATCTCCGGAAAGAATACCGCGTCGGAAAAACGCTCGGGATCTTTATCGAAGACGCCATCGACGCGGGTGGCCTTTAAAATAACCTCAGCGCCTATTTCCATCGCCCGGAGCGCGGCAGTTGTGTCTGTGGTGAAATAAGGGTTCCCTGTCCCTCCGGCGAATATGACCACTCTCCCTTTTTCGAGGTGGCGTATAGCCCTCCGCCGGATGTACGGTTCTGCGACCTGCGCCATCTGGATGGCAGTCTGCACCCTCGTGTCCATGCCCAGAGTCTCGAGACAATCCTGCAGGGCAACCGCATTCATGACCGTGGCTATCATTCCCATGTAATCGCCGGTCGCGCGGTCCATGCCCTGCTCTTCCGCCCTGATACCCCTGTAAATGTTACCGCCTCCCACCACGATAGCGACGGTCACGCCCAGGTCCTTGACGTCCTTCACCTGCAAGGCAATATGCTTCATCATTCTGGGATCAATGCCGTACCCTGCATCACCCATGAGAGCTTCGCCACTCAGTTTCAGAAGGATCCTGTTGTAAGGGGTCATTTAGCTTTCCACGGTTTCCCCAAGTTGAAATCTGACAAACCTTCTGATCAGGATGTGTTCGCCGAGCTTTGTCACCAGCTCCTCGAGTAATTCTTTCACGGTAATGTCCGGGTTCTTAATGAAGGGCTGCTCCATCAGGCAAACTTCCTGGTAGAACTTTTCCAATTTTCCCTCAGCTATCTTTTCCAGGATCTTCTCTGGTTTCCCCGACTCCCGCGCCTGGTTCCTGTAAATGGTCTTCTCTCTTTCAAGGACCTCGGCCGGAACCTCTTCTCTTCTCACGTAGAGCGGATTTGAAGCGGTGATCTGCATCACCACATCCTTCACAAACGCCTGAAACTCGCCGGTCTTGGCAACAAAGTCACTCTCGCAGTTCACTTCCACCATGGCTCCTACCTTACCACCTGTGTGGATGTAAGCCGATATCGAACCTTCGGTGGCTGCCCGTCCCGCGCGCTTCGCCAGCTTTGCCAGACCCTTCTCGCGCAGATAGTCAACCGCTTTCTCCATGTCGCCGTTAGCGGACCTGAGGGCTTCTTTGCAATCCATGAGCCCTACACCTGTCTTTTCGCGTAGTTTCTTAACTAATTCTGCAGATATTTCCATCAAACACTCCCTTCAATTTATTGGGACTCACGTCGCCCCCTCCACGAACAAAGTCCGTGGAGCCTCCTCTCTCGCGCGAGCCGTGCTCGCTACCCCTTCGGGGCCAATGACTATTGGGACTCACACGCTATACTTCATCAGCCCCATCAGTCTCATCTTCGTCGTATTTCTCTTCGAGCACGCTCTCGTCAATGAAAGGCTTTGGGCCCTCCTTCTCTTCTTCCTTGGCTTCAAACTCCTCAACGTACAGAGCGCGACCTTCGAGAACCGCATCGGCGATCTTGCTGGTGATCAGCTTGATCGCCCTGATGGCATCGTCGTTCCCGGGAATAATGTAGTCTATATCGTCGGGATCACAGTTGGTATCAACGATACCCACTGTTGGTATGCCCAGTTTCTTAGCCTCGTTTACCGCAATGTACTCTTTTTTCGGATCAACAATATAGAGGGCGCCGGGCAGGCGATCCATACCCTTTATGCCCCCGAGATTCTTTTCCAGCTTCTCTATCTCCTTGTCTACGCTAATAGCTTCCTTTTTTGGCAGCACTTTGAAGATGTCACTCCCTTTCAGTTCCTCGTACTTGCGAAGCCTGTCGATGCTCTTTTCGATCGTCTGGTAGTTTGTCAGGGTGCCGCCCAACCAGCGCACATTCACGTAGAATGCGCTGCACCTTTTGGCCTCCTCGACGATTCCCTCCTGGGCCTGCTTTTTCGTCCCCACAAAAAGTACATACTCATTTCGGGAGGCAACCTCTTTTACGAAGTTATACGCCTCTTTGAACATCTTCAACGTCCTCTGCAGGTCAATAATGTAAATGCCGTTTCTGGCCCCGAAAATGTAAGGCTTCATTTTCGGATTCCAGCGTTTTGTCTGGTGCCCGAAATGGACACCGGCTTCGAGCAACTGCTTAATGGTGAGATTAGACATCAAGACCTCCGGTTATTTTCTTCCGCCTTTCGCACTTTGGGAGCAGACACTGAGGTGCACCTTGCTGCCAATTGAAAGACGTGCAGAATGGTTTTGAACTACAGTCGAGTAGTTTAGCGCATAAACCTTCAATATGCAAGAGAAAAGTAACCCCAAAGCCGACCTCGGGCAATTGACATCAGACCTCAGACTGTATACTAAGAGATTCTGAATTCCCACGCCGCTTCATTTGCCGTCAGAGGTCTGATAGCCGCTCTGGTGACCGGGGTGGTGTCCGGCAATGTTGAGGCAAACGATGTTTTATGATACGTTAAAGTCTCACCTTCAAAGGAGGAATTATGCCATCCAATACGAAAATGACAGAGCTGAAACGCAAAAGGAAGAAAGCCAACCTCGGAAAAAGACGTAAGAAACAGATGTCGAAAATGTCTACGCCTGCTTTTCCCGTGCACCCCGAGAAAGAATGAGCAGTCTGAGGTTCGAGATCGGGCCCATAAGGCCGCCAAGCGAGGCCTACAGCCTTCTCGTTCGCTTCACACGGAACTGTCCCTGGAATAAATGCGAATTCTGCCACCTCTACAAGGGCAAAAAGTTCGAGAAAAGGTCTCGCACCGATATCGAGAGAGACATAGACACCGTCAAGAAAATCCAGGACGAAATCATTGCGCTTTCATGGAAAGAGGGCCACGGAGGGAAGCTTTCTGAAGGCTTCGTCGAGAGCCTCTTTGCCCGGCAGACCTTCAATGAGTGTTTCAGGAGTGTTGTCGTCTGGATGTATTTCGGCGCGAAGAACGTCTTCATCCAGGATGCAAACTCCCTGGTAATGAAGCCTGACGACCTGATTGCGGCGCTTCTCTATCTCAAGAAAACCTTCCCCACTATTGACAGGATTACTTCCTATGCCCGTTCCCAAACCCTGGCCCAGCTGTGGTCCGCTGAGGATCTGAAGCGTCTCAAAGAAGCGGGACTGACGCGCCTTCACCTGGGCATGGAGACCGGCTCAGACTTTTTACTCAAGTACATGCGCAAAGGGGTGACCAAGGAGCAGCACGTAACCGCCGGCAAAAGGGTTAAAGAAGCTGGGATAGAGCTCTCCGAATACGTTGTGTGTGGTCTCGGAGGCCGCACGTGGTGGCGGGAACATGCTCTCGAAACAGCAGATGCACTCAACGAGATCGATCCCGATTACATAAGGTTCAGGACACTCAAGGTAGTAAAAGGAATGCTGCTCTACAAGAAGCTGGAAAGCGGCGACTTCCTGCTTCCTTCCGACGAAGAGATAGTCAAAGAAATAAGGCTCCTCGTCGAACATCTCGACGGCATCACGAGCTCTATAAAGAGCGATCACATACTTAATCTCCTCGAGGAGATCGACGGGAAACTACCGGAAGATAAACAAAAAATCCTCGATCTCATCGACCGTTATTTTGCCCTCAGTAACGAGCAAAGGCTCGTGTACAGGATGGGCAGGAGAGCGGGTATGTATCGGAGCCTCGACGACCTCAACGACCAGGTTACATACGCACGGCTCAAAAAAGCCATCCGGGAGATTGAAGAGAAAGAACCCGGGGGCGTGGAGAAGCAGCTGTCACTGTTACTAGAACATTACATCTAAATAGTTCAACGTATTGATGTCACTAAAATCCGGTACAGATCGCAGGCCAGACGGAAGACTTTCGTGGAACGAGTATCGCGGGAGCCCGGCAGTGGAGACGACTGGTGCCGCGCATCCGTATGGGCGCGGCGCGGCGTGCCTGACTCCGAGGCATGAGTAAGCGTAAACACAAGTAATTTTGCGAATCGCCAGAGCACAAACAATCTGGGGAAATGTTCGCAATGAGAGCCGAAGGAGGCGGAGCGGAGCGCGGGTCAGACCGGGAGCGCCTAACTCGTGGAACGAAAGTCTTTTGTAAAATCTATCTCGGATAGACTTTAATTAGCGCGCCGGATTTTTTCGTTCCCTTGGCGACATTGAAAATCTTGCGGGCTACGTATTCAGGTTCAAGCACATCCGCGGGGTCGAGCTCGAGGCCGCTGCCTGCAAGCAGTGTAGTGTCGACGGCCCAAGGTAGCACCCCATAGACGGGAATTTGTTGCTCGGATATCTCCTCGGCGGCTGCTTTTGTAAGGCCGATCACACCGAACTTAGATGCGGAATAGGCCGAGAAATCAGCTTCTGCTTCAATGCCCATCGCTGAGGAGATGTTGATGATGACACCTTTCTTCTCCCGTTTCATGACCGGAATGACATGGCGCATAAAGAGAAAGGTCCCCTTCAGGTTGGTCTCTATGATTCGGTCAAACTCTTTCCCGCTCGTCTCTTCGATGGACCTGTACGCAGCAACGCCCGCATTGTTAATCAGAACATCGATCCTGCCATAGTATCTTAGGCTTTGCCCCACAATCTTCTTCACATCCTTTTCTTCCCTGACGTCACCCACAAGACCCAGGACATTTTGTTCATTGCCGATACCCCCAAGACGCCTCACGGCTACGTCCGTATGAACCTCATGCCGACAGAAGACGATCACACGATCATCATGCTTCAGGAATTCAGCGGCAGTCGCATAGCCTATACCACGAGTGGAGCCGGTGATAAGAACAATACGATCCATATAAACCTCCTTTCCTGTAAGAGAATATAGAACAGATGAAGCCCATGGGTATTTGATTGCTATTTAGCTTCAAGTACGCTAAGTAACAACATGGAATACTATCACCGGCTTTAGAGGAGGCATTTAATGGAAGGGAAGAAAGTCAGCGAGAGCGCGGTGCTGATGGCTCAACTCATGTCTCCGCAAGATGCAAACATCGCAGGCAATGTACATGGCGGCGTAATAATGAAACTCATTGACGATGCGGGCGGAGCAGTTGCTTACCGGCACGCCCGGAGCAATGTGGTTACAGTATCGATAGACCGTTTGAGTTTCGATCATCCTGTCCTCGTCGGAGATCTTGTGACCTTCAAAGCAAGCATCAACATGGCTGGAAGGACTTCCATGGATGTAGGCGTAAGAGTCGAGGCTGAAAACCTGCTCACGGGAGAGGTGCGTCACGCGGCTTCAGCATACCTGACCTACGTGGCCCTGGGCGCTGATTCAAAGCCTACGCCGGTTGCGCCTCTGATCCTCGAAAATGAGGAACAGGAGCGCCGTTTCCGCAAAGCTCTGGCCCGACGAAACATCCGTAAGCAGGAGCGGGAGAACCCTTAGAAGAGGCTCCCTGTCTGGAGACACTAATGATAGCGATTTCGGAAAGCTACGGAGGAAAAGATGAAACGAATAGCAGTAATTCCCGGTGACGGCATCGGCAAGGAAGTCGCACCGGTAGGGATGAGCGTCATCGACGCCGCAGGGAAGAAGTTCGGTTTCAGCATAACATGGCAGACTTTCCCGTGGAGTTGCGAATATTATCTCGCGAACGGATCGATGATGCCGCAGGACGGACTCGCGATTCTTAAGCGGCATGATGCCATTTATCTCGGTGCGGTGGGTGCACCCGGCGTACCCGATGCCGTTTCACTCTGGGGCCTCTTGATCCCTATCCGACGCACGTTCAGGCAATACGTGAATCTGAGACCTGTGAGATTACTCAGGGGTGTGACAAGCCCCCTTCGGAACCTGAATCCGGGAGATATCGATATCTGCGTGGTCCGCGAAAATAACGAGGGCGAGTACTCGAATGTGGGCGGCAGGCTGTATGACGGCACTGAATCGGAGATGGCAATACAGCAATCCGTGTTTACGCGGAAGGGAGTGGAAAGCGTCACGCGCTTTGCGTTCGAGCTGGGCCGGAAGAGGAAGAGACATGTGACCTCGGCCACGAAATCGAACGGGATCATTTACACCATGCCCTTCTGGGATGAGGTCTTCTGGTCCATCACCCGGAAGTACCCGGATGTACAAGCCGACCAGTACCATATCGATAATTTATGCGCCCAGTTCGTGCTGCACCCGGAGAGGTTCGACGTCGTGGTAGGCAGCAACCTCTTCGGCGACATCCTGTCAGACCTCGGGCCCGCCATTGCAGGAAGCCTCGGGATTGCTCCGTCGGCGAACCTCAACCCGGAGCGGGAATTTCCTTCGATGTTTGAGCCGGTACACGGATCCGCACCGGACATCGCTGGGAGAGGCGTCGCAAACCCGATCGGTCAGATATGGTCGGGCGCCATGATGCTGGAGCACCTTGGCTATACAGAGGCAGCACAAGCCATAGAGAAAGCCCTCGAGGCTGTCACCGGTGAGCAGGGCATCAAGACGCCTGATCTCGGCGGTTCAGCCACGACCCGGGAAGTAGGCGACGCCGTCATCAATTCTCTGTGACTGGTAAGGAAATGCCATCCAATTCCTTAACGAAAAATCCGTAGAATCTCTCCTGATATGCTGCTAAACTGGTTTCAAGGAGGCCACGTATCTTCGCCTCCGACTGGCTAAGGCATCGACGGATGACATACAAAGCTGAAACTGGCGTTCACAGGATTTGCTTATAGCACTTTAGAAGGACAAAGGAGGGCGTTCCATGGCCGAGAGCAGACGATCTTATTGTGGTTTGTGCCATCCCCGGTGCGGTCTTCTTCTGGAACTGGAAAACGGCAGAATCGTCAAGGTGACAGGGGATCCGCAACATCCTATAACGAGGGGCAAGATATGCTCCAGAGGAGCCCTGATGGCGGATCATGTCCATCACCCCGACAGAATTAATTATCCAGTGAAACGGCAGGGTGACAAAGGTTCGGGGAAATGGCAGCGCCTCAGCTGGGAACAGGCGCTGGACGAAGTGGCGGAGAAGCTCGAACACCTGCGCGACAAGCACGGAGCGGAAGCCCTCGCATTTACACACGGCACCAAACGCACGTACCACTGGGACGAGCGCAGATTCTTCAACCTCTTCGGTTCCCCGAATGTGTGCGGCGCAAATACAGTCTGTATGTGCCCGACCCAGGCGGTTGAATACGCAACCTTCGGCGGCTTCACCTGGCCTGACGTACTGCACACCAAATGCGTGGTGCTCTGGGGGCATGGCCCATCAGAATCGGAGCCTGTAGGTCTCTATCCCATGATCCTCCATGCAAAGAATAACGGCGCGAAGCTTATTGTTGTAGACCCCCGCCGTATTGCAGAGGCGGAGAAAGCAGATATGTGGCTACCCATCAGGCCCGGAACGGACGCGGCCCTTATGCTTGGCTGGATACGCATCATCATCGAAGAAGGTCTCTATGATCCTGAATTCGTGGCCAACTGGACCGTCGGGTTCGAAGATCTCAAGGCCGCGGCCCAAAGCTACACGCCTCAAAAAGTGGCGGAGATCACGTGGCTCACTCCCGAGCAGGTAATCGCTTCGGCCCGCTGCTACGCCTCGACAAAACCAGCAGTTATCACCTGGGGCTTCGGTATTGACAAGCAGGGCATCAACGCCACCCAGGCTGCGAGGGCGAGATGCTGCCTCAAGGCCCTCACGGGAAATATGGATATTCCCGGTGGTGAGACATTGGGCTGCAATGATCCGATCGGGAGCATCATCAGCGACGAGGAAATGCAGCGCAACGACGCGATACCGGCTGCACAGCGCGCAAAGCAGCTGGGCGCTGACAGATACCCTTTTTTCGGTTTTCCGGGGTGGTCGAGAAACGATGACGCAAACCGCCGCCTTCCCCGCACCTACATGCGTCCGCCGAATGCTGATATGACCTGCACGGCTCACGCGCGTTCGGTGTTTGACGCCATGATCACGAAACAACCTTATCCGGTCACTGCCGCTATTTCGGTGGCCAGCAACCCCCTGCTGTCGCTGCCGAATCCGCATCACACCTATGAAGCCCTGAAGAGCCTGGAACTCTACGCAGTCGGCGACTACTACCTCACCCCTTCTGCAGCGCTTGCCGATTACGTGTTTCCCATATGTTCTACGGTCGAGACGACAGAACTCTGGCTGACAGGCGCTTTCTGCGTGGCCTGCCCGAGAGGAATCCAGCCCCTTTACGAGCGTCGCAACACCTATGATTTCTGGCGCGGTCTGGCAGTGCGGCTTGGACAAAGCGCAGAGTGGCCATGGGAAACCGTTGACGAGGTGTGGAACTTCAGGCTCGCACCTGTGGGCCTGACGTTTGACCAGCTCCTTGAACAGAACGGACTCTTCGGAAAGCCGGAATTCGGACGCTATAAGAAATACGGTTTCGGTACGCCATCAGGAAAGGTGGAGCTACGGTCGAGCACCTTCGAGGCCCTTAATTGCGAGCCCCTTCCGGTTTATCGGGAGATGGCACACAGTCCGGTGGGAGCCGAGAAGCTGACCGAGACGTTCCCTCTTGTTCTCATAACGGGAAGCCGATTCATGCCGATGTATCACTCAGAACAGAGGCAGATCGAGGCTGCGAGAAAAAGAAGACCCGATCCTCTGGTGACCATCCACCCGGAAACGGCAAAGAGCCTGAAGCTCCTTGAAGGCGACAACGTCAAGCTGGAGACTCCCCTAGGGAGCATCCGCATGCGCCTCGCTCTTTCCGACATGGTCGATCGGCGCATGGCAGATGCAGATCACGGCTGGTGGTTTCCTGAGCGGCAGGAGGCTGAGCCCGATCTATTCGGTGTGTTCGAATCGAACGCCAACGTGCTTTGCCCTGACACACCGGAATTTTGCAGCCCGGAGATCGGCGGCTGGCCTCACACAGCGCTTATGTGCCGGATCGAGAAAGCGTAAACAAACGTCAGGGTTCGGAATCCCTATTACGGAGTCCAGAACTGACCTGCCTTTCCCATGTTCTTTAGCGACACGAACAGCTCAGAGGCATACTCCTTCGCGTGGGAGAGGTAATCCGGCGCCAAACGATTCCGCATGAGTGGTCCACTGAATGCCTGCGCCCAGCTGGACAAAGGCATGATAGACTCCGCTGAAACGGGATCATAGTGTGGCCAATTTTTCACGTGCTCTTCCGACCGGAAGAGGTTCATGCGGCTTCAAGCCAAGCCCCAGGTTGCCTTTCCCGTTAACACATTCGAGAACGGGATGTTCACGTGTCCTACGGCGGTGGTTGGATCAACTTCGAGTATATTCTCATCGCGCATTCGAACAAGTATGGGCTCGCCACAATCCAGGCAACGCGTCTCTATGCGAATCTCACTTCCGGGAAAGAGCCAGCGCACGGCCAGCGCCTCAAGCCCTCACTGCCCGTACCACTTTTGCTCTCCCTTTATGGTTATGAGATAGTGGGTAGGCACATTTGAAAAGGGCGCCCATGACTCAACATAATCTGTCTCGTTCACGAACCAGCAGGCAACGGAAGCTTCGGCCGCCTTACGCTGCACCTGCCTCGCCTTTTCAGGGCTCAGCCCGAGTGTTGCTGAAAGTTCCGTATAGTGCGGTGCCCTCCCGGTCTTCACAAAATGTTCCGTGACAGCAGTGTAGGCTTTTTGCACCAGTCTGTCTTCTTCCACGGCGCTTCTCCTTTCTACCTGGGTTTTGAGTTTAGTATACTTGCACCTAGTGCAATTCTGTGTCCCTCGACCTCAGGTGTCAAGCTTCGATTTGAACTTGCGCTCGCGAACGCCTGGATCGACGACTCTCATTACAAGAACGCTTCGTCTAATCCACAACTATATTGAGTGAGTATCGGGACCATGCTATTATCAATGGAGCGCAAGCTTATCTGGGGTCGTTGCAGGAGACCACAAAAAACGATGAAAGAAGGAGGAGAAAAAGATGGGCCGTGGATTGATTTTGGGGTTGTGCTTTTTTCTTGCAGTACTCTTTACCGGTGACGCGCTGGCAGCAGACAAAGGGCCCGTAGAAACGGTTCTCGACGGCTGTCAGAAGGAATTTGAAACTTACTGCAAGAATGTAACACCCGGCGAAGGGCGTCTTCTTGCCTGTCTCTTTGCCTATGAGGACAAACTGTCACCACGCTGCGAATATTCATTGTATGATGCAGCCGCCCAGCTGGAGCGAGCAGTCACGGCCCTGACCTATGTGGCAAACGAGTGTAAAGACGACCTGAAAGCATACTGCTCAGCCATACAGCCGGGAGAAGGCAGACTGCTCACCTGTCTGGATAAGCAGCAAAGCAAAATAAGTAAACGTTGCAGCCAGGCGCTGAAGGACGTCGG